>JBFLYA010000047.1:4787-21831 GCA_040757115.1 bacterium
ATCCTGCGATGATATATCCGCCATCTGTGGTCTGCTGCACGGAATAGCCCCTATCATCAGAACTTCCGCCGTAAGTCTTCTCCCAGAGTGTGTCTGGCTGAGATAGAGCAGGTGAATTAACTCCCAGGCATATCAGGATAGCTAATCCAAATTCAACCCACACTCTCTTTACTATTTCAACATAATTTATGTTTCTCATAGCAATTTATCTCCTTTTTTGATTTTGGAATTTAGGCTTTAGCCTTTCACCCCCACTTTTTAAATTGGGAAATGGGAAATGAGAAGCAGGGAATTTTCTTTATTTACTTCCTATTTCACATTTCTTACTTCCTATTCCTGACCTGTCCTGAATCAAGTTCATGACCAGGAGAGGTTTTATCCGAGAGGCTTCTACCTTTTATGTCATAACAATCACATCCTTGACCCTTCGGGGTCAGACATTGTGAACCTTCGGGGTCGGACATTGAAAACAGAATTTATTCTGTAACTCTTCAGTCACAGATGAACACGGATGAAAATGTAGAAGTGAAAAGTTAAAACGGAATTTCCCCTCTATTTAAATGCAAAAATTTAGCATAACCATTTGCTTTTCAATAAGATATAGCGATATCTCTTTTTTTTAATTCCTATCTACAATTGAAAGGGGGATTTAATCCCTAATCCTTTATGATTAAACAATAACATCTTAATTAAATTTTGTCAAGCAGTTTTTAAAAATAATGTAACTATTCACCACAGAGAATAATATGATAAAGTGTCATGTTGCCCTGCAAAAGATTTTCTGGATAAGATATTAATTGTAACTGGTAACTTATTCTTTTGAGACGCCTCGGTCCGTGAAAGAGTAATACTCGAGCAGAGAAAGAGACTCAAAGAATCAAAACGAAAGAATCAATGAGTGTGAACCTGCTGTTTTATAAAAAGTCAGGTTGCCATGTATAACAGAAAGTTACGGTTACCTTTTATATCTATCAAAGAACGAAAGGAGGAACAAGATTCATTTTCGTAACCTGACATATCTTTAAGGACTTTTATTAAGGTTTTCTCTTTTCTCCAAAGGGGTTAACCACAGAAGTTGTCAATTTAACCCCTTTGCCTCTGCTTTAGAGAAAACCCGTGCTTAAGGAGTTTTTACAACCCTTAATTGAAAAAAATTAAAAAAAACTTGACACTTTACATAACAGACCCGGAGAATGATTTTAGAAAAAGCACTGACAGAGCAAATAATTAGGGCAGTAATATAGCAGTTATTATTCAAAATTTTACTTATAAATGCCGATAAGTATAGTAAGTATTAACCAAAACTTCACATTAGTATTGTTGATAGTTGATGGTTGATAGTCTATGAAACTATCAACTATAAACTATCAACTATAAACCCTGTTGCTATATCTGTTCTATGAGAAATTTTCGTTAATAATTACTATATAATTTCGTGAAACCTTATATTATTCAATCTGCTTTGTGATAAAGGGCAGAGATGATATATTATCTATAATGAAATCAGGACATAACGACTCCAACAATTCTCTGTTTCTGATTCCACTCAAAACAGCAATAGTTTTAATATTTAATTCTTTGCCCCCTAATATATCAACTTCTGTATCTCCCACAATAATAGAAGAAACCGGAATAAACTCCGGATAATTTTCTAATAATCTTTTTTTGGTATAAAGAGAACCTTCGTTATCTTTTTCGGTCAGAATAGCTTTAAAAAAATCGAGTATCTCAAAATCTCGAAGTTCGTCTATCAAGTTCTCATAAGAATTTCTAAGGGTAATTAAGAAAAGGGAATGGTTATTATAAAGGGTTTTCAGAACATCTGGCACCCAGGGCCACATAATATCGTATTTTAGAAATTCAGGCGTTTCAATCAACTGTTTCCATCGGTGAGCAGATATTTCTTGAGTTAGTTCTACTCCACTTTCCTTGAAAATTTCTTCGCTTGGCACACGATTTTTCTTCCTCTCCCAATATGTATCTTTTGGCAGAATATTAGGTGCCGTTTTCCCTAAAATATATCGATAAACCGCATAATACTTTTCAGATACATCAAGTATAGGACCATCAAGGTCTATATAAATATCCAATTTTATTCCCCACTATTTCTGGAGATTATGTCTCCTTTTTTCTAATTCTTCTTTATATAGCCTTATAGTTTTTTCATCTGTTAGGACAGGAAGAAAATCCATACCTCTAATCCAGGCAAGTCCTGGGGTTAAGGGGTTTATTTTCTTTGGGATAAAAGAAGAAACATCTTCATCAAAAGCTAACTTTACAAAAATATAAGGCATATTTAGCCCACAAGAAGTGAAGAAATAATGCGTGGTAAAGAATCGACCAATATTGATTTCTGTAGGATTAGGAATACCATCTTTATCGTAGGTTAAATCAACTGAAAAGATTCCATTTGGGTGGTTATCAACGGCCATTATGGTTTTTAAGGCTATTTCGTCCACAATCGGGTCAGAAACAGTTATTCCTGTTCCTGTAATTCCTGTAACACCAGAAGGGGCTCTATTACCCAGTTCCCAATACAGTCTTTTTCTACCCTGACCCACAATTAGTTCTCCATTTTTCCACAGAGACATCCAGGTAATGGAATCTGGTTTCAGGCATTCAGCCGCGGTAAAACTACCCCAACCATTACAGAAATCTATCCATGCCCTGGCGACATTGTAATTTTCTGCACGGAAACTTCCCATTCCACCACCAGGGCTGAATGTCGCTCTAACCCAAACTGGAGTGCCAAATTTATCAACTGCGATTTTAAGGTCATCTTCGTTATTTATCCTCATTGTCTCTGGAACTTTAAGTCCAGCTTCTTTCCACTTAAGATAAGAAGCGAATTTATCCTGACATAATTCTATGGTTTTATGCTCTGGCAAAAATACCCTGAGTTTATACTCATCCCGGAGTTCCTTTCTTATCTTCGAGATAGCATAAATTTCCTGGTCTGGCTGTGAATAAATCAGCGCAGGTTTTGTTTCCTGAATAATCTCCTTTAAGATAGGAAGATAATCATTATGAGTCGGATGGGGAACTAAATACTTTTCATTAGTTTCAGCCCGATGTAAGGAATATTCATTACAATCAACACCGATAAGATAGAAATTTTCACTGGAGACTCTCAGTGACCTGACAAAATTTGTGGAGGGTGTTCCCCCAGCACCAGTAATCAAAATTCTTTTCATTTCTCCTCCTTATTTTTGCACAAGTAATGTCAAAAGTTTCAGTTTGATTTTTTCCCTAACTACTTGTATTTTTAATGAGTTTTAAGATACGGTTTTCTCTCTTTATAGCAGTAGGTCCTAAATAAATATTGCAGGACCTACCACCCTATGCTCTGAGAGAAAACCCCTACTCATAGAGACTCATCACAACTCTACGGTAGGTTAAAAGAGCAAAACGGTAGATGATACTGGATCTATCGCTTAAAAAGAGAAAACCTCTCTTTAAAACTCATCATCTACCCTTTCATATTCATATTCTTAATCTTTCATATCCTATTTGACACTACCATTAAGTATCATTTTTCTCTTTTTATTTAGTCCTTGTTATAAAAGACTTTTTCCTTTTTTAGGTTCTCTTGAATAATCCTTTATATCTCCAATCATTTCAAGCACATCATAAATATTATCTATTTTACCACCCATAATTATGGAAAAGTTCTTTATCCCGTAATCTTTCCTGAACAATATTGGTCTTCCATCGTCTATTTCGTTCTTTATTAAAACAGTTTTAACCTCATATAGAGAATTTACGTATCGAACTCCCTTCATTAATGGAAGATATCTCTCTGCATCCTTGACCATAAACGGAAAATGTGATTCCAAATTCACTTTCTTAAGATGAGCATGGCCGTCAATAAAATTATCAATGTCCTGCCAACTATAATGCGGTGTATATCTTACATGATGGAAAGAGTGCATATTTAATGAGGGGTATGGCATAATTGAAAAGAAAGGGCCATCCATAATTGTTATTCCAACATATTTAAGCTCCTCCGGCATCTCTAACAAGGGCATTTCTGTAACTTCATGCTTTAAAGGTAGTAAAGGAAGATAAGAATTGTGCAATAATTTATTAATTTGGGAATAGGTGCAATTAAAAACTTTTCTTGCTTGTAATTTAATATTGTTTTTTGTCAGAGATAAAATAATTTCATCATTCCCAACTTGTTCTACTTTGTCAACTTCCTCATTGTACCAAACAGTGATGCCAGCTTTTACAAGCCTTTGTTTTAAAATCTGTCGAAGCTTAGCGGCATCGAATGCTACCTCTTGAACAGAAAATACCTCTTCAATATTATCCATATTAAAAAGTCTCCGCATTTTATCAGGGGCAATTTTGATTGGGGCTCCAATCCTTTTATATATTTCACTAAACTGATAGGCGTTAACTTTTGACCATTTTCTGGCAATTGCATATATTTTTTCAAATTCATCATAAATACATCCCTTGAAATCCAGGATAAATCTCGGGAAATTTTTGAAGGACCTAATTGCAGTCAGCAGACTTCTTGGATAATGATATCCCCCATGAACCCTTGCTTGATTGATTGCCGACGCCCTCAATAAGAGATCAGGCTCTTTCTCAATAATAAGCGTGTTGGCACAAAAATTTCGGATAATGAGAGCGGTGCAACATCCATAAAATCCACCGCCGATAATAACCGCATCAAACTTTTTCAGATTAAATGACATTTTTTCTATCAATATTCTCGGGAAACACTGAACTATTAGCTTCATCTGCCAAGAAATATATATCTCCCTTTTTAGTCTCTCTTAAAATACGGGCAACATATTCCCCTATAATCGCTAATATCAGAAACAGCAGGAAAAACATCGTAGCATTTACAAGTTGGGTTGAAATCCATCCTTGTGGAATGTATTTTTGGAAGAATACAAAACCCGTCAAGACGTAGAGAATTACAAACAAATTCATCATGCTTGCCAATAAGCCAATAAACGAAGCTATTCTTATTAATTTTTCGGAATTTGAAACAATAACTTCTATTGCAAAGGCAAAGGCTTTAAAGTAATCTTCTTTCCTTTGATGACCAGAGCGGTTTATCCTTATATATGGTATGGTGGCGTGGCTAAAACCGATTTCTAATAACAAATACTTAATATATCTACTTCTATCCTTAATCCTAACAATTGAGTTCACTGCCCTTCTACTCAAAACGATAAATTTCGAAAACCTGGGATTTACATTATAACCGGTCAAGAATTTACTTGCTTTAAAAAATGCCCAAGAAAATAATTTGTCTATAAAGGTTTTATCTCTCTCATCACTTTTTTCTGCAATTACAACATCATAACCGGATATTGACTTATCTATCAATTGCGGAATTAAAGACGGCGGGTCATAATTAACATCCATCAATACAATAAAATCCCCTATACAATTATTTAATGCAGCTAAATATGTAACCTCATCATCATACTGTTTAGATAAAATTATCAACCTGATATTTTTTATTTCTTTCAGTATTTCCTTCACTCTTGAAACAGAGGCGTCCGTAGAGCCATTATCAATTAAAACTAATTCATAATTTGCATACGAGCTTTTAAGAACCTCTATCGTGTCTTTAATGTAAGATTCTATTATCTCAGCATTGTTATTGATGACCGTTGCTACTGAAATTAAGTTGTCTATATTCATAATACTCTCTCTCCCCACAATAACATATTGTCAAATTTACTGATACTCGATGTTCAAGTTTTTTAATGAAGATAAAAGAGATGTAACGAAATTTAGCCTCGTAGAGGACTCTTAAACAGATTAAACGGATTTTTCTTTTTGTAAGCAAATTGAACGGATTAAACGGATTTTTTTTATTTTTTTTCCGCTAAATCCGCTTACTAACAATATTCCTCCTTCCGCTTACCATAGACGGAGTTAAAAAACATTTTTTGCAATTCAATTCTACAACGGAACTTCCCTTCTATTTAAAGGCAAAAATTTAGCATAACCATTTGATTTTCAATAAGATATAGCGATATCTCTTGTTTCTGATTCCTATCTACAATTGAAAGGGGGATTTAATTTCTCATCCCTTATGATTATATAATAGCATATTAATTAAATTTTATCAAGCATTTTTTTACTAATACTCGTATGCATACTTTCAAAGTCTCTTTTTATAGACTCTTTTTGAGGGGAAGTTTCGTTTAAACCTATTTCACAGGTCGAAATTTTTCGACCTGTGCGGTTAGATGTAAAATGGATAATGTAAAATGAAAATGTATAACTGAAAGGTAATGAGTCTTGCGAAGTACTAAAATTTCCCATTTTTCATTTCCTATTTTACATTTTACATTTATTTTTCCTTTGCGTCTCTGCGATGAATTAGTCTAATCGCACAGGTCGAAATTTTTTGACCTATCTGTAACTATTGATATTTATTGATGTTGTAGAACTTTCGATTTATCAGTTACTACAAATTACACTTAACCTATTTTTTTAAGTTCATATCTCTTTATCTTCCCTGATTTTGTTTTTGGTAGGGAAGGGATAAACTCTATATAACTGGGAACTTTATAATATGGGAGATTTTCTTTGCAAAAGCGTAATATCTCCTTTTTCGTCGTCTGAGCATCATCAGTCAAGACGATAAATGCTTTAATCACTTCACTTAAAATTGGGTCAGGCACACCTATGACGCCACATTCCATAACATCCTTATGTTTAACCAGAATATCCTCAATCTCCTGGGGGCTAACGCGAAAAGCCCCGGTCTTTATCATATCCGATTTTCGACCAACCATATAAATATAACCCTCTTCATCAACAGTGGCTAAATCACCTGTATGTAACCCATCTTCCTTCAAAACCTTTTTAGTCTCTTGAGATTGTCTCCAGTATCCCTTCATTATATTTTTACCTCTGGCAATAATCTCACCTACTTCTCCTAACTGGACTTCCTGACCCTGTTTATTTTTAACCTTTAACTCTACCCGAGGGATACCTTTCCCAAGAGAACCAAGTTTTGAAATTAATTTATCTGGCTCAAGATAAGATAATCTTGCACAAGCCTCTGTTTGACCATACATAATATAAATTTCTACCTTAGGTAAAATCTCTTTTAATCGTAAGATATTCTCTTTTGGCAACGCACCTCCGGCACAGGTAATATATCTCAAGTCTGGAAACTGTAAGTTGCGGATATTCGACTTATGAAGAAGTAAGGCATAAGATGATGGGACGCCTGAAAATCCAGTTACTTTCTCTTTAATCATTAATTCCAGCACTTTGTTTAAAAAGACAAATTGTGTGGATATAACAAGTTTCCCCCCAACCTTTATATGGGTCAAAAGTAATGAATTCCCATAAGAGTAATAAAATGGTAAGATGACCATTAGACTGTCTTCTTTAGTCAATTTTAAATACTCAATAATGGAATTGGTGTTATCAATCAAATTCAAATGAGTGAGTATGATACCTTTTGGCTTACCGGTAGTGCCAGAGGTATAGATTATTTGAGCGATGTCATTTTCATTTATTATTACTTTTGAATCCCGAAAGATATATTCTTGCTCTAAAATCTCTTTTAATGCCTTTTCTTCTATGATTAAAAAATCTAAATTGTTAATTCTGGAGAGATATTGAAGGCAGGTTTTATTTGTAATAACACATTTTGGTTCTACATCTTTTAATAACCCTTCTAACTCCAATGATGTCGTATCTGTATTTAATGCGACAACAATAGCCCCAATCTTTAGAATAGCAAAATATGAGATGACATAATTAATAGAATTATTGAGTAAAATAACGACCCGTTCGCCTTTTTTTACCCCTTGTTTTTCTAAAATAAAGGCTAACTTTAAAACCAAATTATAAAGTTGATTATAGGTAATTCTATTATTCTCATAGACTATTGCTATATTTTCTGGATATTTAGTTGCACTATCTTCAAGAAAAAAATATGCATTTATGATCAAGGTCTGCCCTCAATTCCCAATTTGAAATACCCGGGATTTACCTTTTTTAACTCTCTTTTTGTATATAATTTTTTATAGGTAATGATGTTTGTCTTTTGTAAAATTGAAGAGATTATTTCTTCACATTCCTGTTTTGTCCTGGCGTGAATCATTGCAAAGAGATTATATTCCCACTCAGGAGAGGTTGTTCGCTCATAGCAATGCGTTACTTGAGGATATTGACTTAGAATTGTCGCCACTTTTAAGATATTTTCAGGCTCTACTTTTAAAACAACCATAACATTTTCTTTAATTCCTATTTTATAATGGTCAAGCACCGCCCGAACTCTTTTTATAATCCCTGATTTTCTATACGATTCTATCTTCTCCAATAGTTTTTTTTCGCTAATTCCTATCTTCCTGGCAATAGATTGATAAGGTTTATTGACCAGTGGAAGACTAACTTGTAATTCTTTAAGTATTAGCCAATCAATTTCATTAAGGGAAACAGGTTTTTTCTTTTTTGGTGGTTGAAATTCATCTTCTTCAAATTGTAGCGGGGTCGCTGTATCTATTTGGAAAATAGCCCTTATTTTAAATTTATTTATCCGCTCAAGGTTCAAGAGCTGGTTAATTTTTGTTTCTGATTTTATGCGGGTGATAATTTTTTCAATCTCTTTATTTGAGCGTGCAATTAAAGTGAACCAGAGATTGTATTCATCATCTCGTTCGTAATTATGGGTAATTTCTGGGTATTTGTCGATTATTTTAGCCACTTTCTCTATTTTTTCTTCTGGAACTTTCATTGCCACCAGTGTTCCCACATAACCTAATTTACCTGTATCAAATAATGGGCTAATTCTACGGATAACACCCTGTTTTTTTAATGCCTTAATTCGATTTAATATTTCATCTCTGGGAATGTGTAGATTAAAAGATAAGGTTTTAAATGGCTCCGGGCAGATAGGGAAATTATGTTGGATAGAGTTTAATATCTTTATCTCTAACGAGGTTAAAGAATTGGTCATTTTATCATTCCTTTTTCTCTACCGCAGGTGTTTTCCAACTAACAATATCTTCTCCTTCTTTTTCGCCGCCCTCTTTTCCATCAGCACCATAAGATATAAGGTCATAGCCATCAGGATTTTGTTCACCTGGGGATATGTAGACATACGGATTTCCCCAGGGGTCTAATGGAATCTCCTTTTTAAGATAAGGTCCATCCCAATTTTTAGGTAAAGGCGAGATAATTGGTTCTTCTCGCAATGCTTTTAATCCTTGTTCTGTGGTTGGATACTGGCCATTATCCAGACGGTAGCTATCTAATCCAACACCAAATATCTCTATCTGAGCTTGTGCCCCAATGCGTTTTGCTTTAGCTACCTTCTTGAATACCGTTGGAAATACAAAAGCGGCAATGATAGAAATTATCAAAATAACGACCATTAATTCCATTAAGGTAAATCCTTTTTCTTGCTTCATTCTCAATCGCTCCTTTTGTTGGTAACTGGTAATTGGCGATTGGTTACCAATTACTTGCTTTTAATTTCGTGAAATTCTATAATAAGTTTAAAGACCTTAACACGGTGGCCATTTTGGGTTCTTTAAGGGCATACTTCCTTAATGCCTCTAAAATAATATTCTCCCTCTCTTCTAATCTTTCCTCTAATTGTTTTGTTTTTGATATTACCGGGGCGATAGCTGTTCTTCTGTCCCATAAAATAAAGCCCGTTAAGGCTATCATCCCGCAGAGTAATGTGAGAATTCCCCCTAACAAGGTATGGGTCAATCCCAATAAATCATCTATGCGTTTATTTAGGTTTGAGTCTAAATCATCTATGCGTTTATTTAGACTTGACTCTAAATCATCTACACGAGTATTTAATGCTTTTTGCCCTTCTTCAAGCTTCACTACCCTTATGGTTAACTCATCTATTTTCCCCTCAATTTTATTTAGTTTTTCTATAATTTTATCTTCGGCAAAGGTATATGTAGTATTAAAGGCGATAAAGAAAAGAATAAAAAACCATATTTTAGTTTTTGTAATCATATTTTTTTACCCCCCATAATCAATATAACATATTAACCTTTCTCTGTCAACTATTTTCTTTGGTAATCCAGTCAGTAATTCTCATTTTGAAAAGGTGTAAGAAGGTTTTTGAATAAAAAGCTGTTTCACTTCATCTGGGGTAAATATAGCACTTATTAATCGAAATTTGACATAGATAGGGTTCTGAAATTCCAAATCACAAATTCCAAATTCCAAATAAATTCAAATAACCAAAATTCAAAACATTACCCCCATAGTTTGTATTTAGGATTTGAAATTTGGTGCTTATTTGAGATTTGGTGCTTGGGATTTGGGATTTTTTTACTTATCCACTCTGAGTAAAGTTTTTGACTAATAACTGCTATAGTTATCAGCACTCTAATACGGTACCAGATGAACCTCTTTTGAACCGACAGGCAGACATAGGTTTATCAACCAGTTTGGGTTTTTTCGGTATCGGCTGTGAATTCGTTCATCATAATTAAGGGTAATGGTATTGCGATAGATTAATGCCTCGTCTTTAGAGACTATAGCACCGTTAAAATGCACCCCATTTCCTAATCTACCCGCACAGGCATGATTGGTATAAATGATAGATTCAATCTTATTGATGTGATTTGTGGCAATATCACCAAATTCATCCGTATTAGGAGGTAATCTATCAAAATCAGTAATTGGCACTTGCGTTTGAACATCCGACCAGTTATACATATCGTCAAATATTCCATCTCCATCAAGGTCTTCGGTTTTTGATTGAAAGATACCATCATTTTCGGTTGGGTCTGTCCAATAGCCTCCATCTGGGTGTTCCGGGTCATTTATCCAGACATTAGTATCTGGTATGCCATCTGCTCCTACATCCTCACAACCCATATCAAATAGCCAGTAATTAGAATACCATTTATCATTTCCATAATATCCAAAATAAGGGTCTTTGGTATAATCACCAATAATCACATTTTCGCGTGCGGCTAAACCGAGAATATCTTTATCTTTATTTGCCTCAACCCACTGGTCAACGACCGCTGCGTCATCCGAGGCTGGTCGAGGAGAGGAAGGGGTATTTTTATAATCTATGTCTGCGGCAATGTAAATATTTCTACCCGCATAAATAGTTCCCGTCCCTTGAACCGTGCCTTTGACGATAACATCACCCCGAATAACAACAGGTCCTTTTATCTCAATGGGATTAGAAGGAGTGCCTTCAAGAATAATATTTCCTGATTCACCTGCTTCATCCCCAAAAACCTTATCAATCACTATTTCATCCCCTATTTTAATAGAACTATTTTTTTCAAAGGCTAAATTTTCATAGAAGTCAATTGCTTGTAAATTAGGCATTTCTAATTTCTCTACCCCTTCATACACATTGTAATCCTGTCCGCCAGGTGTTTTCCATGTGCCTCGAATCTCACCAGAGGCATAGACATCACCAACTACTGTTGGGTCATATTTAAAATCAAAATCACCATTTGAGCGAATATCACCATTAGCCGTGATGCCACTTCCATAAAACCAGCCCCAATTGTTGAGAAAATAAACATAGTCAAAAACATAGGAAGGTGGGTAAAGGACAACAACAGCGGCAGAACAAACTGTAACAGACGCCTTTTCTATCCCTAACACTCTGGCAAATACCGTAGTTATTTCCTTTGACACCTTTATTGTAATCGTTCCATTATCAATTATTTGAATATCCTCACTGGTAATCTGGAAGCCATTAGCCTCGACCAATCTAATTGCCTCTGTTGTTGCTGAACCAGGGGCATCAGGGAGTTGCCAGGCACCAGCTAAAGCGCCGGCATCTAAGGCATTTTGCAATTGTGTCTGGAAAAGATAAACTCGCCCAACATCAACCGCTAATGCCGCTACTCCTAAAAAAACCATCATAAATAAAGAGACAAATATGACAACCTGTCCTCGTTCTCTCATTTTTCCACCCTCCTGATAAGTGTTCTTAATTATTTCCCGCAAGATTTTACCACAAATTATCGCTGATGTTCTCCTGAAAATAGAGAGTAGAGAGTAGAGAGTAGAAAGTAGAAAGTAAAGAAAACATCACTTCTCACGCTTATCTCCCTATCTCCCACCTTCTATCTCCTATCTACTATTTTCATCTTCATTTGTGAACTAACGATTCATGACCGTTTCTCCTGAAAATAGGAAGTAGAAAGTAGAGAGTAGAAAGTAAAGAAAGATAAGCCTCTTCTTTCTCTCTCTACCCTCTACTATTTTCATCCTCCTTTGTGTCCACCCTGTGGACATGAGCGTTTCCCCTGAAAATAGACTACAGACCATAGACTATAGACCACGGAACCGATGAAAAGCAAGTTTATTCCCCCTTAACAAAGGGGGTTAGGGGGTTATTATTCCCCCTTAACAAAGGGGGTTAGGGGGTTGTTGTATTCCTCTCTTGAGAGAGGAAAATCTACTTACGATATGCAACAATTCCCTCTCTGATTTTCATCAGGGCAAGTTTTTGACTACAGCAACATTAAAATTGATTAACAAATCTGATTTGCCTGCTGAACATTCGGCAAGCAGGTTCTATGTATTTCAATGGCTGCACCAATAATCTTTTCTGTTATCTAATTTATTTCTATGTCTTCTCTGTTCCTCTGCGTCTCTGCGGTGAATTATTATCTGAACGGTTACGGCAATTTTTCTATCCGCATCGTCGAAGTAGCAGTCATCTTTAATCCCATCATCTTAATCTTTTTACTAAAAACTGGGATGTAGATAGAAACCTTATAAGGGATAGCAACGGATATGTCTCCTCCTACCTCGCGTTCTGCGTCAGTTGGGGGAGAAATATTAATTTCCTCATCTAAAATTTCGCCAGTTAAAAAGTAGGTTTTAACTAACTGAGAGTCGGCACTGGTAGTAATTTCATCTCGTATCTCTTGAGTTTCTTTACCAAGTGCGCCTGCTCTTGCGTATTCACGAGTAATCTGGGTAACAATTAAATAATTATGAAATACAAGACTAATTTCTATAATGAAGATAGTAATTATTAATAAAAGTGGCAGAAGTAGAGCAAATTCAACCGTTGATTGCCCTTTTTGGCTTTCTTTATTCATTTTATCTGATGACCTCCAACACCTTTAAGAAAGCGGCTACTATCTCCGGGTCAAATTGGCTACCCGCATTTTTCTTTAATTCTTTAATTGCCTCATCTTTAGACTTTGCCTTTCTATATGGTCTATCCGAAGTCATGGCATCATAAGCATCTGCGACGGCAATTATTCGTGCTCCTAATGGAATCTTATCCATTAATAGTCCTGACGGATAACCACTTCCATCATATCGTTCGTGGTGATGTTTGATAATTGGGATTCCTCTTTTTAAAAATCCTAATGGCTTAATGATATTTACCGATGTCGTTGGATGCAATTTTATTTCATCCCATTCTTCTTGAGTTAATGCCTCTGATTTAGATAGGATATAATCGCGAATGCCAATTTTACCAATATCGTGCAATTGGCAGGCATAGCGTATCAGTTCCTGCTCATCTTGTGGTAAGTTTAATTTCTTCGCTATCAGCATTGCATACTGAGCCACTCTCTCGGAATGACCTTTAGTATAATAATCTTTTGCCTCAATCGTCCCAACCAGAGCCCCCATCGCTCCGATGTAGAGTGCCTGTAGATTTTTATTTAACTTAATGATTTCGTCTAATTTTTGATTCAACTCAACATTCTTTTTAGTCAGGGTATTAAGCAAATGTTTGTTCTTAAGTTCCAATCGTTGTTTTTCCAGACCTCTTTTAATTATCACACTTACTTTTTCCATCTCAAGTGGTTTTTCTAAATAGTCATAAGCATCATACCGCAATGACTCAATTGCCGCTTCCATAGAGGAGTAACCCGTAATTATAATTACGACCGTATCTGCATATTTCGCTTTAATTTCCTTTAACACCTCTAATCCACTCATATCCGGCAATTTTATATCTAAAAGCACTAAATTAAATGATTTTTTCTTCATTTGTGCCAGAGCAGAATCTCCTGAATGGGCAATTGTTACCAGGTAACCCCATCTTTCTAAAAAATTGGAGAAGATGGAGCATATTCCCTGGTCATCATCAACTAATAAAATATTTTCTTTTTCTAACAACAAAGACTCTGCTTTAGAATTATCCTTTTCTTCTCCCATTCTTTTATCCACGATATAATTTGAGCCAATGAAGGTTTTAGCATATTCTTTTAATTCTGCCCCTATAGTTGATACCTGGGCTAAATGTGTCAAATTCCGTTGTTTATTCGTGACTACGCCGATGGAAATACTCATAATAGGAAATTCTTCTTTTTCCCCTTTGCGATTAAAGCCTAAAATGTAACCTCTTTCTTTATCTTCTGCTGAATATAAATCAGGGATTGCGGCATCAAATTCTTTAATAATTTCCTGGCAGATAATCTCAATTCTGTCTGGATGACTAATAACGATAAAATCGTCTCCACCGATATGTCCGATAAAATCTTTTTCAGTTCCGACCTTCTGAACTGCATTTATAATTACCTTTGCGGTCAGTTTTATTGCCTCATCTCCTTTAGCAAAACCATAATGGTCATTAAACGCCTTAAAATTATCCACATCTAAAAAGCCAATAGCAAAAAGGTTCTTGCTCTTAATACAATTATTTATTTCCTCTCGAATACTATTATTTCCAGGGAGTTTACTAAGTGGATTGGAATCAATTCCTAAATAGGTGCGGTAGATAATACTTTCAAGGATAGCGATAAGTTCTTCTAAATCAAATGGTTTGACGATATATTCATCAATCCCCATCCTCCAGCCGGCAATTTCATCTTCTATGGTAGATTTGGAACTCAAGATAATTATTGGTAAGTGTTTATGAACAGGGCTTTTTCTTATTTTCTTACAAACCTCATAACCACTCATCTCTGGCATTAAAATATCAAGGATAATCAGATGCGGAAGTCTCTCTTCTAATCTCTCTAATGCTTCCTTCCCGCTTTGAGCCGTAGTAACTTCATAACCTTTTACTTCTAACAGATTTCTAATCACTTCTAATATTTCCCATTCATCATCTACAACCAGGATATGTGTTTTTTCTTCCATCATATCTTTAATTATACTCTAATATTTTATATTTGTCAAATAAATTCTTGACTAATGGGTTTATTTTGAGTATACTTTATAGGTAACTGGTAATTTATAGTAAGTATTAACCAAAAGTTCACATTAGTATTGTTGATGGTTGATAGTTGATGGTTGATGGTTGATAGTCTATGAAACTATAAACTATCAACTATAAACTATAAACTATCAACTATCAACTATAAACTATAAACTATCAACTATCAACCCTGTTGCTATATCTGTTCTATGAGAAAATTTCGTTAATAACTACTATAATTAACCACAACCACTATGACACAAAAAGGAGATTGCAAAATGGAAATACTTAGATTTGAAGAAGATAACGAAAGGATTAAAAAAGTTCTTGAGCGGTCTAACATCAATCTCATTGATGAAGGAATAAAACAAAAGGTAGAAGAGATTGTTTGTGAGGTGCGGAATTCAGGTGATACCGCATTATTAAAATATACAGCGTTGTTTGATGGAGTAAAATTAGATGATTTAAAGGTTAGCCCGGATGAATTTTTAGTGGATAATGAATTTCTGCAGAATCTTGAATTGGCGGCGACAAACATTACCAACTTCCATAAACATCAATCCTTTAATTCCTGGACAGTTTCAAGGGAAGATGGTGTGATTTTAGGACAATGCTATCGACCAATGGAAATAGTTGGGATTTATGTTCCGGGTGGTCGGGCACCGTATGTTTCAACGGTGTTAATGACGGCTATCCCGGCTAAAGTGGCAGGGGTAAAAAAGATTATTCTTTGCACACCTCCTGACAAAAATGGCAAGATTAATCCTTATATTTTGGCGGCAAGTAAGTTAGCCCGGGTAGATGAGATTTATAAAGTTGGCGGAGCACAGGCAATTGCCGCATTAGCCTTTGGCACTGCCACTATTCCTAAAGTTGACAAGATTGTTGGACCGGGGAATATCTATGTTACTCTGGCAAAAAAAATAGTCTTTGGTGAGGTAGATATTGATATGGTGGCAGGACCAACTGAGGTAGTAGTTATTGCTGATGCACAGGCTAATCCAGAATTTATCGCCGCTGATTTACTCTCGCAGGCAGAACATGACCCACTCTCATTAGCGGTTCTTCTTACTACCTCTTCAGATTTAGCCAATCTTGTTTTAAATAAGGTTGAATCACAGTCAAAATTACTTTCTCATCAGGAAACACTCAAACACTCCCTTGATAATTTAACCATTATTATCACCCAAACCTTACAGGAGGCGATTAACATATCCAACCAATTTGCCCCAGAACATTTAGAACTACATATTAAAAATCCGATGGAAATATTAGGGAATATTGAACATGCCGGGGCAATATTTCTTGGTGAATATTCACCCGAATCTGTGGGTGATTATTTTGCTGGACCAAGTCATGTTTTGCCAACCTGTAAATCCGCACGGTTCTTTTCACCACTTGGCGTAGAAGACTTTTTAAAACGCTCAAGTATCATCTCTTACACGAAACAGGCATTGCTTAAATACGGACAGGAGATTATTAATCTGGCTAATTTAGAGGGTTTCGACGGTCATGCCAATGCGGTTAAGGTAAGATTAGAAAAGTGAAGAAAGTGAGCAACCGTTCAGGTGGTAATTTACCGCAGAGACGCAGAGGAACAGAGAAGACATGGAAATAAATCAGATAACAGAAAAGATTATTGAGGTAATCTTTGTAATACATAGGACATCAAAACCTTGCACTGATGAAAATCAGGGATGGAATTGTTGCCTCTCCTAAATAGATTTTCCCCTCTTGAGAGGGGTTAGAGGTGTGTTTTTCTCTGCGTCTCTGTGTCTCTGCGGTGAAGAGTTACTCAGCAATTCTCGGTGAATTTTTAGAGACTGAATTCACCTATGTTTAGGAGAGATAGAAAAAAATATTTTTCGTAAAGATTTTGAGAGGAAAATAAGGAATAATGAGTCTCTATCTAATTTTTCACCGAGA
>JBFLYA010000048.1 GCA_040757115.1 bacterium
TATTATTAAAAAAATTGAAATTAATAGAAACTAATAGAAATTTATGGAAATTTGTTGTTTTCCACAATCAATTTCTACCTATTTCTATAAATTTCAATCTATTTCTATTATCTTATCTCCATATCCCTCTTATCTCCTTATCCCCTTTCTTACACTTTTGATATATAGCCTGAACGGTTACCTACATTATTGATATTGAATGGTAGGAATATAATGGATGTATTAACATTTAAAGGCGGGATTCATCCCAGAGATGAAAAAGTCTGGACACAAGATAAAGTTATCCGTGAGATGTCATTGCCGGGTAAAGTGGTTATTCCTCTAAGACAACATATTGGTGCCCCTTGTGAACTATGTGTAGCAAAAGGAGATGAGGTTAAAACAGGCCAGGTAATCGGCAAGAGTCCAGGTTATGTCTGTGCTAATGTGCATGCGACTATTTCTGGTAAAGTAATTGAGATAGGTCAGATGCCACATCCTGTTCTTGGTAGTTGTTTGGCTATTACC
The DNA here is from genome assembly GCA_040757115.1 of bacterium. Taxonomy (NCBI): domain Bacteria; species bacterium. Next base: position 508 of record JBFLYA010000048.1, read on the forward strand.
ATTGAATCTGATAATGAAAATAAATGGGTAGAATTAGAATCTCACCGTGATTGGGAAAGATTTCCGAAAGAAAAATTACGCGGCATAATCAAAGAGGCAGGTATTGTTGGTTTAGGGGGTGCTGGATTCCCAACCCATGTAAAATTATCTCCACCAGAAGATAAACCTATTGATACGATTATATTGAATGGTGCTGAATGTGAACCATATCTTACTGCAGACCAACGAATTATGATAGAAAGGGCTAAAGATATAACCGTAGGGTTGAAAATTATTATGAAGGTATTAGAGGCTAAAAAGGCACTTATTGCTATTGAAATAAATAAACCTTCTGTCCTATCATTAATGGCAAAAGCGACTAAAGAGGAAAAAAATATCAAGGTAATTCCACTTCAAACAAAATATCCACAGGGTGGAGAAAAACAACTTATTAAGGCGGTATTATCTCGTGAGGTGCCATCAGGGGGGCTTCCTTTAGATGTGGGTGTCGTTGTGCAAAATGCCGCCACAACATTAGCCATTATGGAAGCAGTTATTTTAGGCAAACCGCTCATAGATAGAATAGTCACAGTCACGGGGTTAGCTATCAAAGAACCACAAAATCTACGAGTAAGGATTGGCACTTTATTCCAAAATGTCATAGATGCCTGTGGTGGTTTTGATAAAGAGCCAGGAAAAATAATTATGGGTGGGCCAATGATGGGACTATCTCAAAAAAATACTGAAGTGCCAGTGATAAAAACTACCTCTGGAATCTTAGTTTTGCCTAAAAAAGAAACCAGAATATCATCTCACCGCGACTGTATTAGATGTGGTCGATGTATTGAAGTCTGCCCAATGCGATTGATGCCTAATATGCTTAGTATCCTGGTTGAACGAGGAAGATTTAATGAGGCTAAAGATTATCACCTGTTAGATTGTATAGAATGTGGTTGCTGTGGGTATGTATGTCCGTCTAATCGCTCATTAGTGCATTTTATTAAATTAGGTAAGTTTAAGATAAGTAAGAAGTAATTTACAATGAAAAGGTAGAAAAAATGGATAATAAAATTAAAACTCTTAAAAGATATTTTAATGGAAAGGAGGAAGTATTACTTGCATTTATCTTTGGCTCAAGGGCTAAAAAAACTCAAAATGTATCCTCTGACTGGGATATTGCGGTCTATTTTAATCCTTATCAAGACGCAGAGATAGAAACAAAAAATGATTATCCCTTAGAAAATAAGATTTGGGCAGATATAGAAAGAGTTTTATGCTCTGATAATGTTGATTTATTGATTTTAAATAGGGCAAAACCATCTCTTGTCTTCTCTATATTAAATTCTGGAATTCCACTTGTCATAAAAAATAGAAATCTTTATTTAAAACTTTTAATTAAAACCCATTATGAAGCGGTTGATTTCTGGAATTTTACAAAGGAGTTTTTTGAAATAGGGCAAAGGGCAAAATCGTTATCTGAAGAAGATAAATCTCTTTTAAGAGAACATATTAGATTTTTAGAAAACGAATTTGAGGATTTAGAAGAACTTACAAAATTAACTCAAAATGAATATATTCAAGATAGAAATAAAAGAAGAAATATAGAAAGATGGGTTGAGAATCTGGTGATGTCAGCAATAGACATTTCAAAGATAATTTTAGCCTCTGAAAAAAGTAATATTCCACAAACTTATAAAGAGGTTTTATTATGGCTTGGTCTGAAATTTATGGATGAGGAGATAGCCAATAGATTTTCTGAATTCGCTTATTTAAGAAATATTGTTGTGCATGAATACTTGGATATTAAATGGGAACGAATAAAAGGCTTTATTAAAGATGCCAGACAGATTTTACCCGTTTTTATTGATGAAGTGAAAAATAGATGGTTATTGGGGGAATAAATACTATGGATAAATTAGTCGTTTCAAATTCGCCTCATATTAAAAATATAGAATCTGTTCCGAGGATAATGTGGGGGGTGAATTTTGCTCTATTCCCGGCAATTGTAGGGGCAGTATATTTCTTTGGGATTTATGCCTTATGGGTAATTTTATCCTCAGTCATAAGTGCGGTCATCACTGAAGCAATAATACAAAAATTCCTGTTAAAAAAACCTGTGACTATTTCAGATGGCAGTGCGGTGACAACGGGAATTTTGCTGGCATTTAGCATTCCGCCTGCTGTGCCACTCTGGTTACCTGCTGTTGGCTCTTTTGTGGCGATTGCTATTGCCAAGCAATGCTTTGGTGGGTTAGGCTGGAATATATTTAACCCAGCAATGATTGGTCGGGCATTTTTATTAATCTCCTGGCCCGTAGAAATGACTACCTGGACTTCACCCGTAGATAGTGTTACCGGTGCATCTCCTCTTGGCATTTTAAAAGAAGAAGGATTTGAAAAGGTAGTAGAATTCTTTGGCGATAGATGGACAATGTATGCAGACCTGTTTACTGGGAACATTCGAGGTTCATTAGGTGAAACATCCTGTTTGCTTTTAATCCTCGGAGCGATTTACCTGCTCTATAAAGGTTATATCTCCTGGCAGATTCCCATTAGTTTTCTTGGCACAGTATTTTTACTAAGCTGGATAACTGGCGGTGACCCTTTATTTGCTATCTTATCTGGGGGCTGTATTTTAGGGGCGTTTTTTATTGCCACGGATATGGTTACTTCACCAGTAACAAAAACAGGACAATTAATCTTTGGTGCAGGAATTGGCGTTTTAATTGTCTTAATTCGCGCTAAATCTGGCTATCCAGAAGGTGTTTGCTATGCAGTTTTATTAATGAATACCCTCACGCCTTTAATCGATAGATATATTAAAACTAAACCGTATGGAGTTGTTAAGAAATGATTAAGAATATCTTTAAAATTGGCATTAATTTGATGATTATCAGTTTAATTGGTGCAGTTATTTTAGCCATTACGGATGCGGTAACTAAACCTAAAATTAAAGAGGTAGAAGAAATGGCTAAATTAAAAGCCCGTCAAACTGTTTTACCACAGGCACTTGAATTCAAAGAATTTAAAACGAAAAAAGGGTTCTTTAGAGGATTTGATTGCGAAGACAAATTAGTTGGATATGTTATTTCCTGTCTGGCTGAAGGCTATAGTGGTGGATTCTGGATTATGGCAGGTGTAAATAAGGAATTCAAAATTGTGGAAATAAATATATTAACTCACAAAGAAACTCCAGGACTGGGTAATAAAATCGAAGAGGCAGAATTCCGTAATCAATACAAATCTAAAGGCATAGAAAACTTAGAGGTAGTTAAAGTGCCAACTAAAGATAAGATTCAAGCAATTACTGGAGCGACTATTTCCTCTAAAGCCGTAACCGAAGCAGTGAAAAAGGGATTAGAGGAATTAGAAAAAAATGTAACTATTCAGCGACTGATTAACACGGATTAGCACGGATAAATACAAAGGTCAGAAGACAGATAAGAAAGGGGAAAACGGGGAAACGGAGAAAGGGAGAAACGGAGAAGGAGAGGAGACACGAGGCACTATACCTGAATTTTCAGCCATCAGCCTTCAGCCTGATTACGGACACGGAAAATGGATACGATTTACGAATTTTCCGTGTTTCATCCGTGTTCAGCCGCGGCTGAACAGTTACCAATATACGAGCGGCTAAGTTTTCGTGATAGTGGAAGATATAAAGGGATGAGTCCACATCAGGCTATGAATCCTGATATATAGCAGTTATTAGTCAAAACTTTACTCAGAGTGGATAAGTAAAAAAAATCCCAAATCCCAAGCACCAAATCTCAAATAAACACCAAATTCCACATACCAAAAAGCGAATTAGAGATTAGTGAATTAGAGATTAGATTTTACTAATTCGCTAATTCGTTTAATTCACTAATTCACTAAATAGAATTTGTGATTTGGAATTTCATAGCCATATCTATGTCAAATTTCGATTAATAAGTGCTATACGGATAGGATGGGTTGATTGGCTAATGATAGATTGGGTAGAGGATTATAATAGTTTGTCACCGTCTCTAAATAGGCTAAAAATGTCAAACGACAGAAAAGGGGTAGAAAAATGGGGTAAAATGGCAAAATCCCCTTGAAAAATCTATAAACTAACCATAAGTCCCAAATTGTGAACGCTCCCCATAATTCTATCTGCACAGGTCGCAAATTTTTGTTGACATTTATCTTCCTATCATGTATAATACTAATAATGGCAAAGATGGAAATCTTTATTTCCATCGATTGTAGTAGTTGACAGGAACACAGAAACATAATAAAACATAGAAAATAGACCGAAGTGAATCTTTTAACAAACTAAGTGAGAGAGAGGTTAGATATTCATCATAAAGGAATAATCACCAAATGAGGAATATATTAATTACCGGAGGAGCAGGTTATGTAGGAGCTGTTTTGGTCCCTAAACTGCTTGAGAAAGGGTATGGAGTAAAGGTTATTGACCTGTATATCTATGGGGAAGATGTCTTAGATAGCGTCAAAGACCATCCAAACCTTGTTCAGATAAAAGGGGATATTAGAGAGAGAGGGCTTCTTGAAAGAGAGATTGTAGGCTACAGCGACATAATCCACCTTGCCTGTATATCTAATGATCCAAGCTATGAGCTGAATCCCGAGCTTGGCAAATCAATAAATTATGATGCCTTTGTCCAATTGGTAGATGTAGCAAAGGGAAATAGGGTAAAGCGGTTTATCTATGCTTCAAGCTCCAGTGTATATGGGATCAAGGAGGAACAAGAAGTAACAGAGGACCTTCCCCTGGAACCTTTGACGGATTATTCCAAATACAAAGCTAAATGCGAGGAGGTTTTATTAAAGGCTGCTGCTGCTGATTTTGTAGTAACGGTTATCAGACCTTCGACCGTATGTGGTTACTCACCTCGAATGAGGCTCGACCTTACAGTTAATATCTTAACCAACTACGCTATTAACAAAGGAGAGATTACTGTTTTTGGGGGAGAGCAGATGCGTCCCAACATCCACATTGAAGATATGGTAGACCTTTATGTCTATCTATTGGAACTGCCTGCTGAAAAAATAGACAAAAAAATCTACAATGCCGGATATGAAAACTACAAGGTTAAAGATATTGCAGAAATGGTCAGGGAGGTGATTGGGAAACAGGTGATAATTAAGACTATCCCAAGTGATGATATGAGGTCATATCATGTCTCTTCAAAAAGAATCAAGGAAGAAATATGCTTTGTTCCTAAACATACAGTTAAAGAAGCAATCCTTGATTTAAAGAGGGCTTTTGAAGAGGGTAAGATTCCGAATTCTATGACAGATATACGGTATTACAATATTAAAGCCATGCAGGCATTGAATCTTAAATGAAGACAGATGTAAAAGTGCCCTATGTAAATATTGTTGCTCAACATAAGCCAATTAAAGACGAGCTCTTAAGCGCTATAGATAAAGTAATTAATCATGGCCAGTTTATCTTTGGCGATGAAGTTGTTGAGTTTGAACAGCGGTTTGCTGAGTTGTGTGATGTGCAGTACGCCATAGGTGTTAATTCTGGCACCGATGCACTTATTTTAGCCCTCAGGGCTTTGGGGATAGGACAAGGCGATGAAGTAATCACTCCTCCAAACTCTTTTGTTAGCACTTCCAGTTGTATCGCACTTCTTGGCGCACGACCTATTTTTGTAGATGTAGGAGATGATTACAACATAGACCCCGCTTTAATCAAGGAAGCTATCACACCCTGTACGCGGGCTATAATCCCGGTACATCTCACTGGTCGGCCGGCAGATATGGATGCAATTAGGAAAGTGGCGGCAAAACATAACCTGTATGTGATTGAAGACTGTGCCCAGGCAATAACAGCAGAGTATAAAGGCCGACGGGTTGGTTCAATGGGTAGCGTGGGGTGTTTTAGTCTTCACCCATTAAAAACTTTGAATGCTTGTGGCGACGGTGGTATGTTAACCACCAACGACAAAAAGCTATATGAAAAACTCAAAATTATGCGCAATCTTGGCCTGAAAAATCGCAATGAGTGTGTAATATGGAGTGGGAACTCTCGATTAGATACCTTGCAAGCAGCTATTCTACTGGTTAAGCTGAAGTATCTGGATGAATGGACAGAAAAGCGGCGGGCCAATGCCGCTTTTTACCAACAAAGACTGAATAGTATTCCCCAGATGCGAATACCAATAGATAAAATATATGAGAAGGCAGTTTATCACACCTTTGTTATTCAATGTGAGCGTCGTAATGAGCTGCAGGAATATTTAGCCGTGCAAGGAATAGAAACGGCCATTCATTATCCGATTCCTATCCATCTCCAAAAAGCAGCTTCAGAACTTGGTTATCAGGAAGGCAGTTTTCCGGTAGCCGAAGAGCAAGCAAAGAGAATTCTTAGTTTGCCGATTTATCCAGAACTCACGAGCAATGAGCTGGAATATATTGTAAAATGTTTATCTAATTTTTATCAAAGGAAGGGGAAATAATGCAAGTACCGTTTTCTTACCTTGACCGTCAATTTGCCGATATTGATCTATATCTTAATGATGTTAGGGAGCTGGTAAAAAGTGGTGATTTTACATTGGGCAGACAGCTTCTTGAATTTGAGAAGCGTTTTGGGGAAATAACAGGTATCCCTCATGCCATAGGGGTAGCCAGTGGTACGGATGCACTCATTCTTTCTTTAAAAGTTCTTGGTGTTGGGCCGGGGGACGAGGTTATTACTACTCCAATGACTTTTATCGCCACAGTAGGTGCAATCGTAATGGCAGGAGCCAAGCCTGTATTTGTGGATAGTGAAGATGGGTTTGTCATTGACCCGGCAAAGATTGAGGCAGCAATTACACTCCAAACTAAAGCAATTCTTCCGGTACACTATACTGGAAATGTACCAGATATGCCTGCGATTGCCGAAATTGCCAGGCGACATAATCTAATAGTAGTAGAGGATGCTTGTCAGGCTATTTTAGCAGAGTTGGATGAAAAACCGGTGGGTTCATGGGGTCAGACAGCCGCTTTTAGCTTACATCCCCTTAAGAACCTGAATGTCTGGGGCGATGGTGGAATGATCGTTACCCGCTCGGCAGACCTGGCGGAAAAACTGCGATTGCTTCGTAATCACGGACTTACCAATAGAGATGAAGTCGCTATTTTTGGAGGCAATTCCCGCCTGGATACATTACAGGCAGTCATCGGTAACAGACTGATTAAGGAGGTAGAATTTATTACCGAACAACGTATTACTAATGCCAAACGGTATGATGAGTCCTTTTCGCAAATGAGTGAGTTCATCCATATTCCCAAACGACGGCCTGGGGTGAAACATGTTTTCCACCTTTATATGATATGCGCCAAATACCGCGACGAACTGCTGACCTATCTGTGCGAAAATGGGGTTGAAGCTAAGATTCATTATCCCATTCCCGTACATTTACAGAAAGCAGCTCGATATTTAGGGTACAAAGAGGGTGATTTCCCAGTGTGTGAAGAAGATTGCCGGAATATTATTACCTTACCTGCCCATCAACACTTAACAGAATTGGAAATAGATTATACCATCGATATGGTTCATAGGTTTTATAAAAGGAAGTAATCATGCTGGAAAATAAAGGGATTTTTTTAAGAGAGAAGGCTGACTATATTAGAAAGGACATTGTAAGGATTTGCGTGCCGAACGGTGCAGGGCATATTGCACCGTCACTGTCATGTGTGGATATATTGGTGGCTTTATATTACGGGGCACTCTCTTATGACGATAATAACCCGTTCTGGGATGAGCGAGATAGATTGGTTTTTTCAAAAGCTCATGGGTGTTATGCCCTTTATTCTATTTTGGCGGATAAAGGTATAATTCCTGGGGAAGAATGGGAAAACTTTTATAAAGAAGGAAGAAGTAGTTTGTCCGGATGTGTTGAGAGAGAAATAAAATATGGGCTTGAAGCAGGCTGTGGTTCCCTTGGTCATGGATTGCCTATAGCTACAGGCATAGCCTTTGGCGCAAAATTACAGACCAAAATTTATCATACATTTTGTCTAGTTGGGGACGGTGAATTGCAAGAAGGAACTACCTGGGAAGCATTACAGTTTGCCGTAAAGCATGAATTAGGTAATTTAATAATCGTGGTTGATCGTAATCACCTTCAGGCCATGGACTTTATTGTTAACATACTTGACAGAACTGATGAAGATATTATTAAAAGATTAAAAGGGTTTGGAGTGGATATTGAGATTTGTCTAGGGCACGATGTGGTCAGGCTTTTTCATCTTTTTCAAGAATTAAAATCAAAAGTTAGTAATGTTCCAAAGGTGGTTATTGCTGAGACAATTAAAGGGTTTGGTTTGAAATGGATGGAGAATGTACCCAGATTTCATTTCTGTGTTCCTACTGAGGAAGAACTGAAGGAAGGATAGTGATGGTCAATTACCGCAAAGATATTATAAATGCTGCTATCCCCTATTTCCATGAGGATGAACGATATTATCTTCTGGTGGAAGATATGGGGTTTGGGGCAATTGATTTACTCAAGAAAGAATTTCCTTCAAGGGTAATAAATTGTGGTATAATGGAACAGAGTACGGTTGGTATTGCTGCGGGGATGAGTATGTCCGGTTTAATACCTATTGTATATTCAATAGTAAACTTTTTAGTTTTTAGAGCACTTGAGCAAATCAGGAACGATGTTATCCTGCAAAATCTTAATGTAAAATTTGTCGGTACTGGATGCAATAATTATTTTAAATTTCTCGGGCCTTCACATTGTTGTGGAAGTGATGATATTACCTTAATGGACTTAATTGGCCTGAAGGTATATGATCCTTATGCTGAAACAAAATCTTTTTCTGAGGTTGTTGAGGAATGGATATGTAGTACCAGCCCGGGATATATACGGGTTTGAAAAAAATAAAGGGGATGCGAAGAATGAAAGATAAGAAGATCCCTTCAAAGATCTTAGATCTTAAGACGATAGCCGGACTCTGTGCTAAGGCTAAAAAAGAAGGCAAAAAGGTCGTTTACTGCCATGGGTGTTTTGATCTGATGCACATTGGGCACATTAAATATCTCCAGGCAGCCAGGAAGAGAGGTGATGTTTTAGTGGTGACCATCACCCCAGATCGTTATGTAACCAGGGGTCCTGGCCGCCCGGTTTTTACCGAAATTCACCGTTTGGAGTCGATTGCTGCTCTTGACTGTGTTGATTATGTGGCTCTTAATCAATGGCCTACCGCAGTGGAGTCAATTCATCTCCTCAAACCGAATTTTTATATCAAAGGTAGCGATTTTGGTTCGGTAGAAGGTGACCCAACCGGTCGCCTGGTTAAGGAAGAAGAAGCCGTTAAATCTATTAATGGGGAATTAGTTTTCACCAATGAAGAGGTATTCTCTTCAAGCAAGCTTCTCAAAGATTATTTTGGTGTCCTGCCTAAGGAGTTGGAGAAATTTTTGGTGGGTTTTACTCAGAGGTTTAACACTAATGATATCATTGGGGTCTTTGATAGCATAAAGGATTTGCGTGTTCTGGTGATAGGAGAACCTATCATAGATGAATACAATTTCTGTAGTCTCCTCCAACGGGCATCCAAAGCCCCAACGGTGGCCACAAGATGGGCTTCTTCGGAAACATACGCGGGCGGGTCACTGGCTGTGGCTAATCATCTGGCAGGACTTGTCAAGGAGGTGGGGCTTATCGGACTACTTGGCAGGAAAGACTCACGGGAGGAATTCATTCGGGCGAATCTGCAACCAAATATTCAGTTTTTTCCATGCTTTCGTGATGATAGCTCAACAATAATAAAAACCCGCTTCCTTGAAGAGGCATTTAAACAGAAAATGTTTGAGGTATGCTATTTTAATGATTATCCTATCAATGGTAAAACAGAAGAGGAGACCATCAGTCTACTAAAAAAACTACTTACTAACTACGATCTTGTAATCTCGGCAGACTTTGGCCATGGTTTTATAACCAGAGAAATCATTAATCTGCTGTGTAAAGAAGCTCCCTATCTGGTAGTCATGGCCCAGTCGAACAGTGCCAATCTTGGATTTAACCCGGTGACCAAATATCATCGGGCAGACTATATTGTGGTAGATCATGTGGAGATAAGATTGGCCTGTCATGAGCAGCATTCTGATCTTGAGCCGCTGGTAAGGAATATATCCAAACGACTTAAATGTCCCCGGATTAATGTAACCCTTGGTCATGAGGGAACTCTTTATTACCATAGTAATACTTTTTATCGGGTACCGGTTGCCTCCTGGAAAGTGGTTGATACCATTGGTGCTGGGGATGCGGTTCTGGCAGTGACATCCCCTTTAACTTACTTAAATCTGGATGCGCAGGTAGTAGCATTTATTGGTAATTGTGCCGGCGCATTGGCTGTTCAGTACCTTGGGAATAAGGAGAGGATTAACCCGGCTCATCTGAGAAAGTTGATTGAGACATTGATGAAATAGAAGGAAGCAGGAAGCTATGAGACCATGGCTGAAAAACTATATTGAAGACCATATAAAGATAATTCAAGCGCTTGACCAAGAAAGAACGGCCAATCTCATTGAACTGGTTAAGGAAACCCGTGATTTGGAGAGGCAAATTTTTGTAATAGGTAACGGTGGAAGTGCCGCCTGTAGTTCCCATCTGGCAGTTGACTTAGGAAAGGGTGCTTCTCTAAATAAGAAGAGGCGTTTCAGGATCTTTTCACCGGTTGACCATATCCCCTGGTTAACGGCTTTAGGCAATGATCTGAGTTATGATGATATATTCTCGGAGCAAATTGAGAATTTTGCTCAGGAAGGAGACCTACTTCTGGCAATTAGCGTCAGTGGTAGCTCTCCAAATCTTGTCAAAGCAGTTGAGCGGGCAAAGCACCTTAAACTTAAAACAGCAGCTTTAGTGGGGGATAAGAATGGGAAGCTAATCAATATGGTAGATCTGGTGATTGTCATTCCGTCTAAACACTATGGCCATGTTGAAGATATACAAACTGCTATCTGCCACATGATCAGTTATTATTTTATAGAGAGAGAATAATGAAGGGACTTGATAAGTTTGATCGGTCATCTTTACATATTTTGCCTATTTCGGAACGCCAATCCGACTTAAGTATTAAAGATTTCTCTAATAAGGTCGAAATACCATATCACCATTCTGATTTGAATATATTAGCTGGTAAAATAGTTAAAGCCTATGAGGATAAGAGACAAACCATCCTTATGATGGGAGCTCATGTAATTCGTTCAGGGGTATCAAGATATATAATTGAGCTTATGGATAAAGGGGTGATAACTCATATTGCCATGAATGGGGCCGGTCCTATTCATGAATATGAGTTAGTGAGGTTTGGCTGGACAACAGAATCTGTCGCTTATTATATAAAAAAAGGGCAGTTTGGACTGTGGAAAGAGATAGGAGAGCTAAATGAGGTAATTAATACGGCTTATAAAAAGGGGATTGGTTTTGGAGAGGCAGTAGGGAGATTTCTTGAGGAAAGCAACTGGCCACATAAAGATATAAGTATTTTAGCCGCAGGATACAGACTTAAGATTCCTGTAACAGTTCATGTAGGTATAGGATATGATATATTGCATGAGCATCCCAACTGTGATGGGGCAGCCATTGGAGCTACTTCATACAAAGATTTTTTGAGATTTGCCATGAGTGTTCAAGAGCTTGAAAAAGGGGTGGTTATGTGTTTTGGCACCGCAGTCATGGGTCCAGAGGTGTTCCTCAAGGCCCTTTCTATGGCCAGAAATATTGCTCATCAAAGAGGAGAAAAGATATCCTCCTTTACAACCGCAGTATTTGATCTGATAGATATAGAGGGGGACTATCATAAGGAACCCTCTAACTCCAGTCCAATGTATTACTATAGACCATGGAAGTCACTCCTTGTTCGGACTGTTTCAGAGGAAGGACAAAGCTTCTATTTTAAAGGAGACCACAGGGCAACCATCCCTGCCCTATATCACTTAATTATGGAAGGAATTGCTCCTCAAAAGGAGAAAACTTATGAATGAAGATGACAATAAAAGACTGGTTGTTTCTGTTATCATGCCAGCCCTTAATGAAGAGAAGAATATTCTGGCGGCGATTAATAACATACTAAAAGCTCTGGAAGATTTTAATATTAATGGTGAAGTTATTGCTGTTAATGACGGGAGTACCGATGCTACAGAAGAGATGGTGCGCGATATTATGAATAAAGATAATCGGGTCAGGATGTTGAGGCATGAAAAACCTCAAGGCATAGGGACATCATTCTGGGACGGGGTGGATAATGCTAAGGGAGATATAGTTATTATGCTTCCTGGGGACAATGAGAACGACCCCTGGGAGATTTTGCGTTATTACGAGCTGCTTGACCATGTAGATATGATTATCCCCTTTATTTTCAATAAAGAAGCGAGGTCATTATTTCGAAATGTGCTCTCTTTTATTTATCGTTTTATTATTAATACCACCTTTCTTGTCTATTTTAATTACACCAATGGCACGGTTCTTTATCGAAAATCCATTCTAAAAGAACTGGAGTATAGAAGTCACAGTTTCTTCTTTCAAACCGATATTTTAATAAGGTTAGTAAAGAGGGGGTATCTTTTTGCTGAAGTTCCCTACAGGCTTGGTTTAAGAAAAGAAGGAGTATCCAAAGCCATTACCTTTCCTTCTTTATTACAGGTTACAAAGGGCTATTTTCAGCTCCTGAACGATATTTATTTTAAGAAGAAGAATAAGGCTTGTTTTTCGGATGATTCTCAAACAGCACTCAGGCGACAAAAAGCAGATGAGTTAGGGTTCTGCAAAATAGGATTTGGGGGAGACAACTGAGAGTTAGACCTGAAATTAGAGATAAAAAATCAAATATCAAATAGCAAAATGCAAAATTACAAATCAAATTTCAAAAAGGACTGTAACTATTCAGCCACTGATTGACACGGATTAGCACGGATAAATACAGAGGTTAGAAGATAGAGGTCAGAGGACAGAGGAGAAAGGGAGAAACGGAGAAGGAGAGGAGACACGAGGCACTATACCTGAATTTGCCTTCAACCTTGAGCCTAATTACGGACACGGATACCGGACACAGATTCACGAATTTTCCGTGTTTCATCCGTGTTTATCTGTGGCTGAACAGTTCAGATAATTTTACATTTTGATATGTAATTTTTATATTTGCTTTTTGCATTTTGATCTTTGGAGGAAATTGATAAAAATAGAGGTTTTAAATACCCGCTTAAAAATTACAGTTTCCTAATTTTGCAGAACTCTAAGCAGATGAGTAATAAAGGACTTTTTGATGAGTGAACTAATCCTTGATGGCCACAAATTGGCTTGGCATAAAGAAAGAGTGAATGCCTGGTTAAAAGGAGAAAGGATTGCACCTATCACTATTGATTGTGCTTTGACCAGACGATGCACTTATAGATGTGTCTATTGTTACGGTCAACTCCAGGCTAACGATGAAAAAAGGATGACACAGGATGTAATATTTAGATTCTTAGATGATGCGGCTGAGATTGGTGTAAAAGCCATAAGTTTTGTCAGTGATGGAGAAAGCACCTGCTCTCCCTATTTAACCCAGGCAATTATAAGGGGTAAAAAAAATGGTCTGGATATGGCCCTGGGAACAAATGGCTATTTATTAAAGGATGAAAAATTAGAGGAAATTCTGCCCTGTTTGACTTATCTTAGATTCAATATTTCTGCAGCCAGCCCTTCCCGCTACGCTCAAATAATGGGCTGCAAAGAAAAATGTTTCCATAAAGTATACCATACTATAAAAGAGTGTATCAGAATAAAAAAAGAAAAAAACCTCCATGTAACTATAGGATTACAAATGGTCTTGCTACCTCAATTTTCCGACCAGGTTATTCCCTTTGCCAACATTGGTAAAGAATTAGGAGTTGATTACTCAGTTATTAAGCATTGCAGTGATGATGAGGAGGGAAGTTTAGGGGTGGATTACGATAAATACCTTAATTTGGTTGATATTCTAAAGCAGGCAGAAAGCTGCTCAACTGAAGGATACTTAGTCAAGGCAAAATGGTCTAAGATTTTAAGTAAAGGAAAGCGTAAATATTCCCAATGTTATGGTCCACCGTTTATTACCCAGTTTTCCGGTTCTGGGCTGGTTGCCCCTTGTGGGATGTTGTTTAACAGGAAGTATAAAAGATTTCATATCGGTAATATTGCCAATACATCTTTTAAAGAAATCTGGCAAAGCGAGCGTTATTGGGAGGTCATGAATCTTATTGCTTCAAGTAAGTTTGATGCCAAAACGATGTGCGGTACTTTATGTCTTCAGCATAAGGTAAATGAGTTTCTCTGGGATTTAAAACAAGGAAAGACTTCCCTTAAAGAAGGAATGGGTGAGACTCCAATGCATATAAATTTCATTTAATTCTACTATGTCTATTATTATAGCCGCTAAGTGCGCACCTCAAAAAGAAATACTCTATAATATTGAGAGAGCAGGTCTGAAAGCAGTAGAGTTATATCTATCAGAAGAGATACTGAATGATTTGGATAAAACTATACAACTATGCAGAAATTTTTCTTTCATATATGCTTTTCATGCACCAACAGAGGGATGCAAACTGGATAAGCTGGCAGAATTGGTCAAGGCTATTGGTGGGAAGATAGTTGTGTTTCATAACATCTATTGGGAAGAGGAGTGGAAGAAGATAGTAAGAACTTTTAGAGATGTTGAGGCTAATCTGTGCATGGAGAATACCTATAGTGTGCATGAGCCGGTAAAATTTATGCAAAGATATGGGGTGGGTAGATGCTTGGACCTGGAGCATTTACAGATGGAATGTGCGGGGGTCTACGAGGAAGTGTTTATTCCTGTTATAAAACAGGCTTCTCATATCCATTTAACCGGTTATACTTATGGCTCACAACTATGGCATACTCATATCCATTATTCACAGGAGCATAATTTGTATATGTTGGATTTGTTGAAGAAAGCAGGTTATTCGGGTCTTCTTGTCTCTGAAGCCAGAGAATCACTTCAGACTTATGAAGAGTTTAAGAAATTAAATAATTTTTTTAAAATATGGGAATCTCGTGACAAACATGAAGTTGGGAATTGGGATTCCCGATTCTAATTAAGAAAAGGTCGATATCTTATGAAGGTATTATTTTGGGGTTCAACTATTTTTTGTCTGGCTTTCTTTTTACATCTAATCGTCTGGAAGATACATTTACCCAAAAGACAAACAAAAGCTTTATTGGAAATATTTTTTGGTACTTTAATTATAAGTATTCTTACTTTATGGAATAGTGCATCATTTGGAATATTTGTTGTGGAAAGTTTTTTAGAATATTTTCATATTTGCCTGTTTTTTATTTCTTTCACACTAGCTTATATAATTACTTATTCAGGGATAGAGGCGGATAGTCCTTCGCTGGTAATAATAAGAAAAGTTGCCGAGGCTGGTTCAGAGGGGTTAGATCAAAAAGAGTTTGATCGAATGATGAGAGACGACCTTTTGATAAAACCAAGAATAAAAGACCTTCTTAGTGATAAAATGGTCTATATGGAAGGGGATAAGTATAAATTGAGGTCAAAAGGTGCTTTGATGGCACGCATATTTATTTTCTATCGCCAGCTGTTAAATGCTCCCAAAGGTGGTTAATCGCATATGTCTTACCATGCTATGCAAGTTCTGGATCCGGTTATCGGGTTGATGGTAAATGTTCTGGTCCAGATACTTGGCAGTCGTTTTGTTCCTGGATTGGGGATGTTAAAATCTGTTGTTTTAGGGTTCATCACCGGGGGGCTCAGTGTAATCCTGACTGAATTATATTTGTTGGTGGGCAGTGGAATGCCCATAGGTGATGCCCTGGGCAACATGGTCACTAACCTGATAATTTATGCTTGCCTGGGATATTGTTATTTTCATTTTATAAACCTGGGGGAAACAGCCCGCAGGATTAGAATATTAAGAGAATTGTACGATTCTAAAGAAGGTCTTTCTATGGATGAGATTCTAAAACGATATAATGCCAGAGATATAGTTAAGATAAGAATTAACAGGCTGGTTAATAATGGTCAGATAATATTCAAAAATAACAGATATTACATTGGCAAGCCAATTATGTTGTTAATGGCAAAGATTATAATCAGAATGAAGTTAATGGTTCTTGGTAAAGAAAGTGAGTTTGATTGATTTTAACTTACATTAACCAGGAGGCAAAGAATGATATTAGGAAATAAATTCATGAGAAAGGTTATAGAATACAAATTTCTAATTTTTATTCTTATTATAGGAAGTTTTTTACTTTTTTTTAATTTAGGCACTAATAGGTATCTTAATGGGGATTCAGCAAATGAGGGATTATTGGCAAAAAGTATATGTTCCTGTGGACTCCCAAATCATTGGGATGGAAAGAATATATTCGCTGATGCATATGGTAATGAGTTTAAACGAGTGGGAAATTATTATATTTTGTCTCACCATCCTTGGTTACATTTATATGTAATTGCTGCTTCATATCTACTTTTGGGGAGAACTGCATTTTCAACACTTTTCCCCGGGGCATTGGTTGCACTTTTTACTATATTTTTATCTTACTTTTTTGCTATTAAAATATCAAGGGATAAAGAGATTGCTATCATAACAACTCTATTATTACTCTTATCTGTTCAATTCTTGCTATTTGGAAGAGGGGATAGGTATTATGCGTTAATAGCACTTTTTACACTTTTAATGTTATATTTTTATTTAAAGTTTTTAGAAGATAAAAAAGGAAGTATGATTGGATTTGGAATTTCTGCTATATTGTTCTTTCACAGTAATTATGTACCTTTCATAGCAGTAATGGGGGGAATAATGACACATTTCTTTTTATTTGAATTTAAGAAAGAAAGATTAAAATCAATTTTACTTTCATTACTTACTATATCCCTTTTTACTACCCCATGGATTTTATTTTTTCATCCTTCTTCAAGTGTAATACAAAGTTGGAGTAGTCTTGGGGCATATAATTCAATAAAAGAGTTTTTATTTGTATTTACACATACTTTATTAAAAATAAATAATCATCTCTTTCCTTTCCTATTATTTGTATTAGTTCCCTTTATTATGATAAAAAGAACGGGGCATAAATTAGTTGTTAATAATCGATATATTCTTATATTGTTAGTAATATGTTTCATATTATTAACTTTTTTATTACATGATGTAGGACGTAGTTTTAATAGCATGATTCCTTTATTTTGTTTATTATCTGCAAGTATTTATAAATTTATTAAAGGGAAAAATAGAATAATTGCATATGTATTCTTAATCCTATTATTATTTACAAATATTATAAATGTTACACCTACTATATTATTCAAGAGTTGTATTTCTACAAACAACTTTGCCAATATTATATCCTTTATCATTCATGGAGATAAAGAAAAAGTGTTAGAAAAATTAAAAGAAAGGGATGCAGAAAAGAAGATTGAAGAATATGCAAAGATAAAATTCCTAATTTGTGATTTTCTATATGAAATTACTCATGATTATGATAACGCTATAGAGGGCATAATTAAATACTTGCAAAAATATGGGAAGAAAGATGAGACTGTAATGATTCGGTGTGTAGAAGGATTAGCAAGTAATATCATATTTTATACAGGGATGAAGGTTATCTATAAAGTTAGTGATAACGAGGTTCTTTTCCCACCTACAGAGGATTTCTTAAAACTAAATCAAATGCCTCCTCGGGGAATAGATTGGTATATAAAAATACCATCTGAACCTCTAGACTATATGCCTGAAGGTAAATATGAGAAAATAATTATTGATTATCCAGAGACAGTGTTTGATAATTATCCATTCTTACCAAGTCATCAATTTAAAACATTAAATGATGGACCCAAAGTAGTTATTTATCACAAGATGAACGACTAATACTTTAAAAGTATTATTGAGATAAGAGCAATAGTATTAAGAGTCTATCCGAAAAGTTGGAAGGCAAAACTTATTCTTGGCATTTTCCCTCAACAAGTTGAGTCATCCGTTGGTTTTTTTCGGAGAGGTTCTAAAAGCAAGTCTCTTGGATAAAAATGAAGGAGCAAGGGGAAAAGACCTTGTTCCTTCATGAAGAATGAGGAATAATTGTTATCTTTATGATGCATAACTTAAGTAAAATTAAGAGACAAATTAATTTATCCACTCACATTCTTTTAAAAAAATATGTAGGAATTTTATTGTATTAAAATTAGCCACCTTTTTTGTCTCTTCTTAAAAGCCTTCTATATTTGATAAATATCTTGGAAATTAAAATGCCTTTTGGGGTAAGTCTATATCTCGTTTTGTCTTTATATGCCAGACCGCTATTGATAAGATCTTTTATTCTGGGTATTACCAAAATTTCATCATTCATCTTCTGCTCAAATAGACCTTTATCAAGCCCTTTGGGCTCTGTTTCGGCAATACTCATTATCATCACAAGCGAAGGACTGTCTGCTTCAATTGCAGGGTAGGTAACTATATAGGCAAAGGCTAAGGAAATATACATAAAAGAAAGTTGAATATATTCATAAAATCTAGCAGGGGGCCCCTATGCCAAACAGCAAGATAAACGCTTTAAATAAATATATACCTACAATAAGATTAATAAAAAATATTAACAATAAAGTTTCAGCTTGCCTTTTTGGCAGATGTATTTTCCAAATAAAAAAATGTATCATAAAGGCACACATAAATAGTAATATCCCATAAAATAACACACTCATCTTTTGACTGCCTGTCTGGTTTTCATCACAAATAAGCGAAACCATTCGCGGATAATCATAGGATAAAACTTTGGGCTATATAATAGATTCAGGGCTGTTACATTCTCCCATGTACAATAGCATTTTTTGTTTTGGCTTATATTTTCTATTACTGTTCTGTTTCTTTGGGAAAACAAAATTTGCTTTATATCGTAATTGGCCTGCCTTAGATTTCCTAATTTATGCCCTAAGATTTCGCAGGGATAAACATCGCCATTCTCATAGATAACTAATAATTTTCTTCCTGCTTGACAAGGAACGGTTTGTTTCTTATCTACATAATTATCTACCACTATCTTATTAACAACCATCTCAAGCGCTTCTTTAAGGGCTAAAGAAGAAAATGGGCTGATATTGTTATCTACTTGATATTTAAAATTTCTGTAAAAATCGCGGTATCTTATATAATCGATGACCTTCTCTTCTTTATCTTTAACATCGCCGCGTATAAAGGCCAAGGAAGGTTTAACACTACCTATATTGTTTTGTATAAATCTTATAGTATCCGCAAATGAATCAATTGTTGAATGGCTGAAGATGGTGCTTGTTATTAAATTCAGATTTTTAAATTTGTCTTTCAGTTTCTTTAATCCATCTATAGTCTCAAGGATTTTATCAAAACCGCCTTTTACGCCTCGAAAACGGTCATGTCCATCCTTTATACCGTCTATAGAAATACAGACAATTACGCCTAAATCTTTAAATTTGTCTAAAACATTCCCAACTGTATCAACAACTTTTTTAGTCAGAAAGGCGTTAGTATGAAAAGAGATATACTGAATCCTGTTATTCTTATAAAATACAGAGACAATCTCTGCTAAATCATCTCTTAAAAACGGCTCTCCGCCACTAATTACTAAAACTTTTATATGTCCAAAATTTTTTGAAATCTTTTCGATTTCATCAAGGCTCAGTTCTTCTTTTAAGCTAGCTTCTTGCTGTCTTTGATAATTAAAACAGTGGGGGCACGATGCGTTGCATTTTGAAGTAGGATAAAATATCACATAGAACGGCAATCTATTAAATAAAAATTTAAATTCTTTTAAAAAAGTAGGCGCCATATTTTTCTTATACCCTGTAATCCTTCTGCCTCAAAACAAAATATATATATATTGCCTTAAGTATCCCCAATAACCTGGGCAGCATAATAGTAAAATCGGCAACTGCCCTTTTCATCGCAAAAAAGATACCTTTTTCTTTCAATAGGAAAAATAGAAATTTATAGATATTAATTATATATATAAGCAGAAGTATTATGAATAGAATTAAGGCAAGCCTTGCCTTAAAAAATAGCAAAAAGAAATTTATACCCATCAACGATATTATTATTATGCTGAGTTTGTCCTGTAAGGGGACAGAATTGCTGTGTAACTTCATAAAATCCTTGTTTTTAGCCTGAAACGAAAGGATAGAAAAATTGATTGTTCTTCTGTATATCTTCTTTAATGCTGGCAATATATTCCCAAATCCGTGTTCAACAAATATATCTGGATAATAAAATATCTTATATCTAGCCAGAAGGCGTATTCCGAGTTCGTGTTCCTCTCCGCCAGAAAACTTATATCCTTCATTAAATCCTTTAAAATAATTAAATACTTCTTTTCTAATCCCAAGGCAGCCTGTCTCAAGGTTTGCCGCCTCAATGCGTCTTTTGTCCTTAAACAAACCCGCAAAATTATACGTATACTTTAATAAAAAAAATTCCGAAGAAAATGTTGAAATTGGTGACTTTCTATCCCACCTGCCCTGAATAATATAGGCGTCCGTATCTTCTTCAAAATGTCTCAGAAATTTTTCTAAAGTATCTTTTTTTAGAATTACATCAGCGTCAAAAAAGAAAATAATATCTCCTTTTGCCTCTTTGATTCCAAAATTCCTTGCTGCAGCAACACCGGATTTTTCTATTCTAAGATATCTGCACGCAAACTCTTGCACAACCCCAGCAGTATTATCTGTGCTGCCGTCATCCACAATTATAACTTCAAAAGGAACTTTTATGTTGCTTGAAAAAATGGAATCAAGGCAACGGCCTATAGTTTTTTCTCCATTATAAACAGGGATTACAATAGATATCTTAGATAGCATAGCAATTTATTAGAGATTGGGAATTATATTTTAAGATTGAGTGTTTTGGGTATTTTTGGGTATTATATCCATTTGTACTCATTGTGAGGATATTTTACCACAAATTTTATCCTTTGTCAACAAAAATTTTTAACTGATCACCAAAAAGATCAAAAATTAGGTAAATTAGGTTCAAAAATAAGTTTGATGAGACAAAAACGAGAAAGTTTCATTTTAGCCATCAGATTTTGGACACACTTATCCTACGGAAGGTCCTTGGAAGATCATAAAAGAAAGGACTAAAAAGTAGGTGAGAATTATGAAGGGTATCATCTTCCATGCCAGGAACCATTATAAAACCATTTCTTAGCCTCTGGCATATAGCACTTATTAATCGAAATTTGACATAGATATGGCTATGAAATTCCAAATCACAAATTCCAAATTCCATTTAGTGAATTAGTGAATTAAGCGAATTAGCGAATTAGTAAAATCTAATCTCTAA
>JBFLYA010000049.1 GCA_040757115.1 bacterium
AAGGAAAAGACAGCGAATCAAAGTTTTTGTCTAACCCTGCGTTGCAGTTGACGGCGGGGGACTGTGCCGTGGTCAGAGTTTTGTGGTCTCTCAAAGTTTTATCTTGCTATCAAACTTTTGTGGTAATCCTCCCCGCCGCACCTGAACTTTATCGTTAGAACAATAAAAATAATCACACAGAGACACAAAGTCACAAAGGAATTGAATAAAACAATAAACCTTTGTGTTCTTTGTGGCTTTGTGTGAGAAAATAAAAAGGAGATATTTTAGGGTCAACCGTGAATGTGGAATGCACAATAATTCGGTGAGGCAGAGGAAAAGGGAAAGGGAAAGACAGCGAATCAGAGCTTTTGTCTAACCCTGCGTTGCAGTTGACTGCGGGGGACTATGCCGTAATTAGAGTTTTGTGGTCTCTCAAAGTTTTATCTTGCTATCAAACTTTTGTGGTAATTTTCCCCGCCGCACCTGAACTTTATCGTTAGGTTCATGGTGGATGAAGTATTTATCTCGGTGTAAAAAGGTGGGTTATGTACATTAACAAGTTAGAGTGGGACGATTATCGCATTGAGCATATTGCTCGGCATAATGTTGAACCTCGTGAAGTATGGGAAGTATGTGAAGATTTGTTCCATCTGGCTCACCGTGAAGGACTTGATCGCTATCGATTATACGGCCAGACTGCAGAAGGTCGTTACCTATTCGTCGTATTAGAGCAAGTCAAAAAGACAGTGTATAAACCTATCACAGCTCGAGATATGACTGATAAGGAAAAGCGAAATTACAGGAGATTAATAAAATGAATAAGTTGCAAGTACCAGAATTCAAAACTTACGAAGAGGAAGCAGCCTTCTGGGATAATCTCGATACCTCTGCTTTCATGGAAGATGATGGAGAATGGTTTCGATTTGAGACGCCTAATAAACGAGCGATTCGTATTACGGTTCTGCCAGAGGTCGCGGATGAACTCATACGGCGAGCTCATGCCCAAAGGGTGTCAGTTGAAACGCTGGTGAACGTCTTACTATTGGAGCACATACGTAAATTCACTGTCGCAAGAGTAAATAAGGATGGCGATCAATAAAAGCCTAACCAAGCGTTGCAGTGGACGGCGGGGGACTGTGCCGTGGTCAAAGTTTTGTGGTCTCTCAAAGTTTTATCTTGCTATTAAACTTTTGTGGTAATTCTCCCCGCCGCACCTGAACTTTATCGTTAGACGGTAAGTAAATAAAAGGAGGGAAAGCGATGCTTTACAAACTCCCAGTGATACTTTCACCACAACAGGAAGGTGGATATACGGTGACTTCCCCGCTGTTACCAGAATTGGTTACGGAGGGAGATACTATCGAGGAGGCATTGATTAACGTTCGTGACGCGTTCACAGCCGTGGTTGAAGCCTATCAAGAACTAGGTC
The DNA here is from genome assembly GCA_040757115.1 of bacterium. Classification (NCBI taxonomy): domain Bacteria; species bacterium. The sequence continues at coordinate 1,412 of JBFLYA010000049.1, forward strand.
GGTTGCTACCTGTGAATACGAAGCTGACAGATGCCAATAGCCCTGTGTGGTTAGAGACGGTGGTTACTACTCCATGATCTATCGCGAAGTAACTCGTAAGTTTATTGTCTTGGGTTGCTACGAATTGCCTTGGCGAAGTGCTGGATCTCATCGTAAGTGGTTCAACCCAAATACACAACGAGTCACCTCCTTACCTGACTGGGGCGGTCGTGATCTGAAGTTGGGGACCATCCGAGCGGCTGTTCGACAATTGGGTATAGATTGGTATAGTTTTGAAAATGCCTGAGTTGTGATTTGATATAGAGTCCGTTTAACAACTTGTTAGGCGAAAAGAGGAATAGTGAAATGGTTAGACTTTTTTCAGATTTGGTTGAAGAGGCGGATCCTGGAGAAAAATCAGCAATTCGTGCGCTTCAGGCGTGGCAATTTTTAGCTGGCAAGGCAAACAATCGCCAAACAGTGAGATATGGAGATCTTGCGAATTTAATGGGATACGCAGATAACCGCCCACTGTCTTCTATTCTTGGGCACATCATGTATTTCTGCAATCAGAATAATCTTCCCCCATTAACTATTATTGTCGTTAACAAAGATGGCACGCCAGGCGAAGGATTCACTGATGCTGTCCCAGATGAATTTCACAAAAAGCGTGAAGATGTATTTTTATACGACTGGTTCGGAACTCTGCCACCAACAATTCAGGAATTTCAGGAAGCGTGGAATGTTGGTAAGAGCAATTAAGCAGTGAGTTAGGGTCAGCCTTTGTTTATGGAATACAGAAATAAGAAGAAAAGAAAAAAGACGGCGAAGTGAATCTTTTACCTAACACTTGCTGCAGCCGACCCGCCTCTGTTGGCGCTCCGGCGGGCGGCTGAGCTTGGTCGTTAGGCAACATTGTGCTGCAACGAAGACTATAAGGAGGTCAAAAAACGATGAGTACTTCAAGCGAAATGGTCAAGAAAGTTGAGGAAGGAAAGATTGTCTATTTTGAAAAAGAGGTAAATGTAAAAGATTTGGAATGGAATGCACATTCAGTATTCAAGGGTGTCTCATTAAAGCATCTTGTGAAAGGAGAATCTACAAATGGTAAATTCAGTTGTCATTTGGTGAAGGTAGAATCTGGTTGTCAAATTGGAGAGCATATCCACGAGGATAAATGGGAGTTACATGAGATAATTGGTGGAAAAGGCAAAGGTATTCTTGCTAATAAAGAAATTTTCTATGAAGTAGGTGTTTCTGTTGTAATTCCTGAAGGGAAAAAGCATAAAGTTATTGCTGCCGAAGAAGACTTATATTTGCTGGCAAAATTTGTTCCAGCATTAGTTTAAACAGCACTCACAAACGGTACTTAGAGATGATAATCTAATAGATTTCTGCACCTGATGCTATTGTACTGACGATCCATAGCGGCAGAGTTGTTAGGTGTACGGAAACAAAACGAGGTGAAACATGACAAAATTACTTGAGAAAGCTTTTAAGGAGGCATCCAGACTCCCCAATGTCGAGAAAAAGTTACCACGAATTAAACGAATTTTACGAATGAATACTAATTATTAGAATATTGTAACCGTTCAGGTGGTCTGGTGTCTATGTGTCTGAGTTACATAGACTACCAGACACTTAGACACATTTTTATTCGTCCAATTCGTGAAATTCGTGGTATATTTTATACTTTCCTATATGATCGAGCAAAACATAGTGGCTAATTGGTTGCTTGAAGCAGGAAAGCGAACCTAAAGGTTCGCACTACATTTATCGAATGTCACAGATTAATTCGTGTCCATTTGTGGCTAATTTCTCTAATTCTCTGTGAACTCTGTGCCTCTGTGGCTGAACGGTTAAGTTATTTTAATATAGCCACCAAAAGAAAAAAATACGAGAGGTAAGAGATGAAATTACATGGAATATGGATTTTAGAAGATGAGATTGTAGCAAAAGGTAAACTTTTCCTATGGGCAGAACAGTTAAAACCTTACCTGCCTACAAAGCCAAAGAAAACTAATATTCATCCTTATGCACTGCCTTCAAAAAAGATACTTGAATCTATTAAAATTTCTGCAACTTCGCATCAACAGGTTTTACTTCTTCCATCTTATCCAGCATTTCCTATCCCTTCGTCTTTGATGGAGATAGACGATAAACCAGAGCTTAAGGAATGGAAGGTACCAGGTGTTGTAGTAAATGACGATGAGATTTTACAATTTCTTATTTTGCTTGATGAGACGGAATTAAAAGAAAAGAAAATATTACTGGGTGAAGATATACTATTTTTAAGTAAGGTAGTTAGATTTGGCATTGAATTACTTACCAGACAAAGATTCATTCCTTATCTTAAGATTACAGAAGATAAAAGCCTTGCGTGTCTTTGGCAGCCTGTATTTATAAATGAGGAAGAGAAAAAGTTATTTTCTTACCTTAAAGATTCTATGCCTGATGCTATCAGATGTGCAGTTACTAAGAAAAGCATTCCATCAAAAGAAAAATTTATCTTAGGTTTTTTGACCTTCCTGATTAACCATACAATTAGAAATTCTATAACCTATAATTTAAGTGAATTTTTCGTAGGAGAGGGATATCCTGCTGCACAAAGAAAAGATGATTACCTATTGGATGTAGCAAGGCAAGATGTTATTTACTCCCAGTTTAAGGATTGGTCATCTCCTCTTAAAATAAAACCTCAAGCAAAAGGCTTCAGAACATGCTTTCGGCTTGAACCTGCAAAAGGGAATAATGAACCCTGGTATTTAAAATTCCTTTTCCAGGCAGAAGACGACCCAAGTCTCCTGATTGATGTGAAGGATGCCTGGGAGAAAAAGAATAAGGTAGAAAAGGTTGGTTTGAAAGGAGATTTCCATAACAGGCTTCTAACAGACTTAGGAGTTGCTATGCGGCTTTTTCCTCAAATAGAACGGGCATTAAATGAACCTAAACCGTACGCATTAAAGATTGATACAATTGAAGCTTATTCATTTTTACAAGAGGCTTCATTATTATTTAAAGAGTGTGGTTTTGGTATATTCGTCCCATCTTTCTGGGATATGCAGCGTAAAAGGGGAACACAAGCTGGGGTAATGATGAAGGTTGCACCCTCTACAAGTAGCTCTAAATTCGGGCTTTCTCAACTTATAAAATTCGACTGGCAAATAGCAGTAGGTGATGAAACTATTCCTAAAGAGGAATTTGAGAAATTGGTCAAGCTTAAGATTCCATTGGTCAATATAAGGGGGCAATGGGTTGAACTTCAACCTGATGCAGCAGAACATATATTAAAATATCTTAAGACAAACAAAGAGATACCTCTGAATGAATTTATTCGGCTTTCCTTAGGAGGTGGAGATAAGGAGGGATTGTTGTTTGCTGGTTTTGAGGCAGAAGGCTGGCTTGCAGAATTATTGGAAGGGTTGAAAGGTGATGTCAAAATCAAAGAGATTCCTCAGCCAAAAGATTTTATTGGAACTCTTCGTCCATATCAAATAAGGGGTTTATCATGGATGGACTATATGAACAGATTTGGGCTTGGTGTGTGTCTGGCGGATGATATGGGTCTTGGAAAAACTATTCAGTTTATTGCATTATTACTTCATCAGAAAAAGCAGGGGATAACCGGACCTTCACTATTGGTCTGCCCTACATCAGTGATGGGTAACTGGGAAAGGGAATTAGCCAAATTCTCTCCCAACCTTAATGTATTACTTCATCATGGACATACAAGACTTAAAGGCAAGGAATTTAAAAAAGAGGCAAAAAATAAAGATGTTATTATCACCAGTTTCTCTTTGATACATCGAGATAAAGAAAGCCTTCAAAATCTTGATTTTAGATACATAGCTCTTGATGAGGCACAGAATATTAAGAATCCCTATACCAGGCAGGCACAGGCTGCTCGTAGCATTAAAGCAGACCTAAAGGTTGCACTTACAGGTACACCTATTGAAAACAGACTCTCAGAACTCTGGTCGATTATGGAATTTTTAAATCCAGGATATTTAAGAGGTGTTACTGAATTTAGAAAAGAATTTGCTATTCCTATAGAGCGGTATAATGATGAGGAGAAAGCAAATAGGCTTAAAAAGGTAATTTCACCATTTATCCTGCGGCGACTAAAAACCGACCCCAGGATAATCACTGACCTGCCAGAAAAAGTAGAGGCAAATACATTCTGTCCACTTACCAAAGAGCAAGCAACACTGTATCAAGCCACGGTGGAAGATATGATGAAAAAGATTGAATCAAAAGAAGGAATAGATAGGAAAGGAGAGGTATTAGCTTTACTTATGAAACTAAAACAGATATGTAACCACCCTGCCCTATTCTTGCATGATAGGAGTAAACTTGAGTCCCGCTCTGCGAAATTGGAAAGGCTCAAAGAGATGCTTGAGGAGGTATTAGAGGAAAATGATAATGCCTTGATATTCACCCAGTTTGCCGAGATGGGTAAGATGATAAAGGATTACCTTGAGGATATTTTCCTTTGTGAGGTGCTTTTTCTTTATGGTGGAGTATCGAGGAAGAAGCGAGAAGAGATGATTGCCAGATTCCAACAAGAAGATGGCCCACGACTATTCGTGCTTTCCCTTAAGGCAGGCGGCCTGGGATTGAATCTTACCAGAGCTAATCGTGTATTTCATTTTGATAGATGGTGGAATCCTGCAGTAGAAAATCAGGCAACAGATAGAGCCTTTCGTATTGGACAGAAGAAGAATGTTATGGTGCATAAGTTCATCTGCCAGGGAACGGTTGAGGAAAGGATAAATGAGCTATTAGAAAAGAAAAAAGGGTTGGCAGAGAAGATTGTAGGTGCAGGGGAAAATTGGATTACAGAGCTTTCAACAAAACAACTACGCCAGCTTTTTACACTGCGTAAAGAGGCAGTGATGGAGGAATAAATGAGATATTGGGATTATTATCCTCGTTATACACCAGCAAGACCAAAGGCTGTAAAGGATGGTCTGCGAACACGAAAGAAGGCAGGCGAAATAGGTGAGACATGGTGGGCAAAACGATTTTTAGAGGTATTGAATAATTTTGGCTGGTCAAATAGGCTTGGACGAGGTAGAAGTTATGCCAGAAAAGGTCAGGTGATAGACTACAACATAGATTATGGTATTATCACATCAAAGGTGCAGGGCACACAAAGAAGACCATATTCAATAAAGATACAGGTAAAGACTTTATCAGATAAGGAGTGGGCAGAGGTAATAAAAACTATGTCACAACAGGCACGATTTTCTGCAAAGCTGTTGGCAGGACAGATGCCTCATGATATTGAGAAGGTGTTTGAGGAAACAAAGGTTTCTTTATTCCCCACCTCTGAGAAGGATTTTGTGGCAGATTGCTCTTGCCCAGACTGGGCAAATCCATGCAAGCATATTGCCGCAGTGTATTATATAGTTGGTGAGGCATTTGACCGCGACCCATTTTTGATATTCCATCTAAGAGGTCTTAAGAAAGATGAATTGTTAGAGGCATTAAATAAAGAAAGAGGTAGTGTGCAGAGAGAAATTGAAGAAGTTGTTGAAGAAGAGAAAGAGGCAGCCGAGCCAATCGCTTGTGACCCGGCTATATTTTGGAAAGTAAATAAAGAGATAGATTATCACTTCGAGTTAAATCCCCCACCTTTAAATGCAGCTATTCTGCATCGGCTTGGTGTCCCACAGTTCTGGATGGGAACTGAAAAAGACTTCTACAAAACGATGGAGAAGATATACAAAGATGTAAGTAACTCAGCCATAAAAATTGCATATTCATCAAAAGAGGTGTAAAAAAGGAAAAAGGAAAAAATTTCGACCTGTGCAATTAGAAATAAAAGGATAATTGATTAAACAGATTACATTTTTTATTGTAAGCGGATTGAACAGATTGAGCGGATTTTTTTTATTTCCTTTTCCGCTAAATCCGTTAAATCCGCTTACTAAATCCACCCGCTGACTATTAAAAATCTGCTCCCTTAATTTTCTACCTGCACAGGTCGATATTTTTCCTTTGCATCTGTGCGATGAATTAGTCTAATCGCACAGGTGGAAGTTATTCATCTCTATTTCAGAGGTTTCTAAGAAGGCATGAAAAAATCAAAAATGACAGAAGGTAGGGTTGTTGGTGTTTGCATAAGTAAAAAACGGGGTGTTTCAAAAGAGAATGTTAGCAGCGGTATCTTGCAAAAAGATTATGGGCTTGTCGGTGATGCTCACGCAGGGACAAATAAGCAGGTGAGTTTGCTGACTCAGGAAGATATCGAAGAAGCAGACATCCCTGCATCTCCAGGCAATTTTGCTGAAAATATTACCACCAGAGGTATTGATCTGCTGGCACTAAAGATTGGGGGTGAATTGCAAATAGGGTCCGCTCTGATTTCAATTACTCAGTTTGGCAAAACCCCAGAAGAGATGTGTGGGCACAGCTTTTCTTACCAGGGAATTGCCCTTCTGCCCACAAAAGGTGTTTTTGCTAAGGTGATAAATGGTGGGGAAGTGGAGGTTGGGGACAAAATCAGGGTAACGAGGAGGGATAATTCAGTAAGGAATTGGGGTTGTAAATATGAATAAACCAATGTCTGATTTTCATTTCAAGCTTATGTCGTCTATTGGAATAAAGATCAGGAACCTGTTTTTATCACCCGCAAAGATCATAAAAGAAGTGAAAATCGAGCCAGGTTTTCAGGTTCTTGATTTTGGTTGTGGGCCGGGATATTTCACCATCATGGCTGCTGAAATAGTGGGAGAGTCAGGGAAAGTTTATGCTCTGGATATTCACCCACTTGCAGCTAAAATGGTTGAAAAAAGAGCGAAGAAAAAGAAATTAGCTAATGTAAAAACTATCCTTTCTGATTGCCAAACTGGTTTGCCTGATAATACCATGGATGTTATTCTATTCTACGATACTTTTCATCTCTTAAGTGAGCCGAATAAAGTATTAGTAGAATTACATCGGGTTTTGAAGCCAAATGGAATCCTGTCTTTCAGCGATCACCATATGAAGGAGGATGAAATCATATCCAAAGTAACAAATAGAGAATTGTTCAGGCTGTCGAGAAAGGGTAAAAGAACATATAGTCTTTTGAAGGAGGAACCGAAGAAATGAACATCTTCAAAAAGATTATGGCTGTGGGGTGTCGGGTTTGCCCTCTTTGCTGGTATGCTCGTAAACACCCAAAGAATTGGTTGGGCAGGCTCATGCAGTGGCATGGCAAGTGGTGTCCTGTCTGGAATGCCCATGAAGAATTTTATGGAGAAAAGAGAGATTGATAACTTTTAAAAACCTTGATGAAGCAAGAAGAATATTGGGTCTGGATGAAGAGGTCAGCTTAGAAGAAATAAAAGAAGCATATCACAATAAAGCTAAAAAGCTTCATCCGGATAAAGGTGGAGAAGAAGAGCAGATGAAGAGGCTAAACCAAGCATACAAATTGCTTATCTCCTATTGCTCAAACTATAAAATCTCCTTTAGACAAGAGGATTACAAACGGGCTAACCCAGATGTGATGGAACGATTTATGCATGACTGGATGTGGGGTGATGGGGTGTGATATACTTTAAAAGCTCACAAACTGTGATTTTTTAAAAGCCAGCTCCTGATAGGCTTAGGAGTTAGGTCAGGATAGTTGTGCAAAAAGACTAACTTTATAACCCCTAAACCAAACTAGTGCTCTGTCGCTACTCAATTGATGTCCCCCGCTGGCGGGGGATTAAGGGGGTGGAATATGAAATCTGAAATAGAAGAATCCACCCCCCTACCCCCGCCCTTATCGTTACCCACATCTTGAGAGAGGGAAGATTTTTGAGGGGAAGTACTGCGAAATAACAGAGATATGCAGCCCCCAATAATTAACAATTGATAATTTACAATTAACAATTGACCATTATTTGTTAATTTTGTCAACATCAAATATTAATTGTGAATTGATAATGGCTAATTGATAATTGTCAATTAACTATATTTGGACTTGTGGGTAACGATAAGACCCCCGCCAGCGGGGGACAACGGCCAATCAATCACTTGAATGGCGACAGAGCACTAGCCTACTAACCATAACCCTTTCACCAAAAACTCCTAAATATATCCCTTTATCTCCTTTATCTCCATATCTCCTTTTTGGACACAGGTCTATTTGTTAACTGCACAGGTGGAAATTTTTTAAAAAAATACTTGACAAAAAAATTACATTGTGGTATAATAATTGAAATTGATTCTTAATTGCAATTGGTGTTTAAAATGATGACCAAAGAAGAGATATTTAGAGACTATTTGAACCAGAAGGGGTTGAAGTTTACCCCAGAGAGAGAGGTTGTTTTGGAGGAGGTATTCTCCACCCATAAACATTTTGATGTAGATCAGCTTTATGATCGTTTGCGTAAGCGAGACGAACATATCTCAAGAGCTACTATTTATAGAACTCTTCCTTTATTAGTTGAGAGTAATCTGATTAAAGAAACCTTCCGTTACCAAGGTAGGGCGAGTTATGAACATACCTTTGGACATGACCACCATGATCACCTATTCTGTATAGAGTGCGGTAAGGTCATTGAATTTAAGGAAGAGCAGATTGAAAGATTGCAAGATGAAATTTGCAAAAGGTATGGGTTTGAACCTGTTGAGCATAGATTAGGTATTAGAGGGTATTGTAAGATGTGTAATAAGGATTCCAATACTTAAGATTTTTTTAAAATTATAATTGCGATTGCGTCTCAATTGTAATTAAAGGAGGCTTAAAATCATGGCTTCTAGACCTTTGAAGGAGCTTTTACCTGGCCAGAAGGGTAAGATTACAAAGGTTACAGGGTCTGGTTCTATTCATCGACGGATTTTGGATATGGGGATTATCAAATTTATATAGCCTGCATAGCTACGATTGCAGTAATAAAGAGGGAGACAAATTCCTGTCGCTGGCCTTTCTTTGCTGCATTTTATACCACTGCAGTTGCCTGGGTAGTATTCTTCATTATCTATCAGGGAGGAAGGCTCTTGGGATTAGAATGAGGAGGTGATAAAAGCAATGACACTATCAAGTATTTAAAGTGATGATGGGTAACGAGTTACCCAATTACAAAAAAAGGAGGTGATAAGATTGTTAGGAAGCAAAAGTTTCATACGGGGATGTCCCCCAGAAAGTAAGAAGGCGGCTCCGCAACCAGAAAAGCAGAAACCGCCTTCAGCCGGAACCCGGCATGATAAACACACCAGTCCCACGCATAAGTATACCATAAGTGCGGGGTTGGTGTCAACTAAAAATTGGTAATTGGTAATTGGTAACTGGTGATTGGTAACTGGTGATTGGTGATTATTTAACCAGTTACCATTTAACCATTTACCATTTAACCAATTACTAAAACATGGAGGTGTACTATGTTAACAAGGTTAACAAAAACAATGCCAGTAATCATTCTGGCAGGAGTGATGGGGTTCTACCTACCCCAATCAGTTTTAGCAGAGGAGGCTATTGAACTGGAAAAGGTAGTGGTAACAGCCACTAAGGGCGAAAGGGTAATAGCAGATGTCCCTGTGCGCACTGAGGTGATTACCAGCAAGGAAATTGAAGCAAAAGGGGCAACAAATCTTTACGAGGCTTTAGAAGGAACACCTGGAATAAGGGTAGAACAACAATGTTCCTATTGTAACTTCAGCGTTTGCAGAATGCAAGGATTAGAAGCAGGACATGTCCAGATATTGATTGATGGACAACCGGTATATTCCGGGCTGGCATCCGTATATGGTTTACAGCAGGTGCCAACTGCAAATATCGAGCGTATCGAGGTGGTAAAAGGTGCAGGGTCTGCCCTTTACGGGGCAAGTGCTATTGCCGGGGTGATTAACATCATCACTAAAAAGCCAACTAAAGAGCCTACAATGAATGTAAATATGAGCTTTGGAGAGCATAAAACCAATAATTATGAAATATTTGCCTCTACCAAAAAGGCAAATATGGATATGATGCTCACTGCTCAGAAGACTACCGGTGATGAAATATTAGAGGATGATTCAGGTCTTTCAAAAGAGGAAGAACGATTGACGGATAGAGTGAAAACCGACAATGTTGCTGGGGGAGTAGAGATAAACTGGTACGATGTGTTTGGAGATGACAAACTCAGTTTTTCAGGAAGAACCACAAATGAGCAGCGCCAGGGTGGTGATGTAGACACATTTGAAAATTTCTATGCAGAATCAGCAGAGAATATTAAGACTACTCGGTATGAGGCAGGAATTGGTTACAGAAAAAATCTTTCAGAAGACCAAATAGTAAATCTTAACCTCAGTTACTGCACCCATCATCGCAACGCCACTAATGATTCCTTTGTGGGTGACTATAAAGACACTCATAATGACGCATTTCCACCCGTAGATGAAATGCGACCCTATCTGGCAGATGAAAAACTTTATGTGCTGGATTTGAACTATGCCTGGCTGGCAGGAGAAAAACATCGCCTGTTAGCAGGGGTTCAATACGGCAAAAATGAGCTGGAGGAGTCAGGCAAGTATGTAATCCTTGAAGGTCCAGACCCCGCTACTGGAAGCACCTATCTCTCCACAAGCAAAAAGAGTGCGGATGAGATAGGGATTTATCTCCAGGATGAAGTATCTCTAAACGATACCCTGGAGTTGGTAGTAGGGGCAAGGTATGACAGGCATAACTCAGAGGATGATTTTGGAGGTTCTGGTGATGCTGCTCCCAAGGATAGGATTAAACTTACCTACGACGAAAAGGCATTTAGTCCCAGAGCGGCGTTAATGTATCGTCCAAATCCTCAAACTACCGTCCGCACAAGTCTTGGCACAGGTTTCCGTGTACCGTATGGATTCAGTGAAGATTTGCATCTTTGCAGTGGCTCGCCAAGAGTTTATAAAGGTGCAGGCTTAAATCCTGAAAAATCGGTAAGCCTAAATTTTGGCGTAGATTATGAGGCAGAAAGATATAGATTATCTGCCAATATCTTTCGCACAAACCTTAAGGATAAGATTGGCTTTACTGATGCCAGTGATAAGGCTACAAAGTTAGGATATACCTATGAATGGGCAAATATAGGTGACGCCTATACCCAGGGCATAGAATTGGGTCTGGTAACTCGCTTAGCCGAAAATCTCAATCTCGACTGCAATCTGGCTTACACCGATGCCCAATATAAGAAAGAACGAGCGGATTGGGTAAATTCTCATGGAGGTAAATATGCCTCTGACAGTAAGTATATCCCTCGTGTTCCAGAGCTTACAGCAGGCGTTAAGCTGGATTATAACAAGGTGAACTGGAACCTTGTATTAGACTGTAACTATACGGGTAGAATGTACATTGATTATTGCCAGGAGGAAGAGGTAGAGAATCCTAATAGCAAAATTAAGCATACAGAGCCGTTCGTAGTAGTCAATAGCAAAATATCCAGAAGTTTTCCAGATTATGGACTTACTACCTTTGTAGGTGCTAAAAATCTATTTGATGAAGTACAGGATGAGAAGCATCCGGATGATGCGGCATTTATGTACGCACCTTACACGGGCAGGATGCTTTACGCTGGAATGGAAGTAGCATTTTAACTGGTGATTGGTAATTGGTAACTGGTAACTGGTAAGTGGTAATTGGTAACTATTTAACCAGTTACCATTTAACCAGTTACCAAAAAAATGGAGGTGTTTTTTATGCTTGAGTTTATTTCAAAAGGTGGGGTATTGATGTATCCCATTGTTCTATGTTCGATAGTGGCTATTGCTATTATCTTAGAGCGGGCGTACCACTTTTTTCGGATAAAGACAAATGTATCTCAATTCTTGCTTCAAATCGAGCAGACACTGCAATCTAATAAAATAGAAACTGCATTAAGGCTGGCAAAAAATGCTACAGGCCCAGTAGCCTCTGTAGTGGAAGCTGGCATAAGCAACTGCCAAAAAGATGCAGAGAGGTGGGAAAAGGCAGTAAGTGGAGTGGGGACGAAGGAATTAGTCAGGTTAGAAAAAAACCTGCGTGTATTGGGAATTATTGCCCATGTATCGCCCCTTTTAGGGCTTCTGGGGACGGTGACCGGGATGATTAAAGCGTTTATGAAAATACAGGAGTTAGGGGGCAGGGTTGATGCCTCGGTTTTAGCCGGTGGTATCTGGGAGGCACTTTTGACTACTGCCGCTGGACTATCTGTGGCCATACCTGCTATGTTTGCCTATCATTATTTTGAAGGTAAGGTGGATAATTGTGCTATTGCCATGAAAGAGGCTGGACTACTTGTTTCTGAATGGTTGGGAGTCGGAAAGCCAAAAGAAGAAGGCAAAAATTACTCTGAACATTCAGGGGAGGATGTGGACTATGGAATTTGAGCGACGCAAACGAATAAGCCAGCATCTGGATATTGCTCCATTAATAGATATAGTATTTTTGCTTTTGATATTTTTCATGCTTACAGCTAATTTCATCATGCAGCCCGGAATAAAGATCACCCTGCCGCAAGCTAAAACCAGTCAGCCGCAGGAAGAAAGAATTGTTGTGTTTATAGGTGAGAATAGCCAGATTTATCTTAATGAAAAACAGGTGGATATTTCGCTTTTAGAAGATGCCCTAAAACTAAAATTACAAGAAGTGCAAAAGAAAACTGTAGTTATCAAAGCAGATAAAAAGATAGACCTGGGGTTGGCTGTCAAGGTGATGGATATTGCTAAGGGAGCGGGAGCAGATGCCCTGACAATTTCAACTGAAAAAGGTGATGAGGATGCTAAGTGATAATCCCTTGAAAGTTACCATTCTTGTTTCTATTCTTATCCATGTGCTGTTTTTGGGGATACCAGAAGGGATATTAAAATTCCTCTCACCTGAGGTTGAGGCATCCAGAGAGTTTATAGCCCAAATAGCAATAGAAAAGCCACCGCCACCACAAAAAATAGAAAAGCCCAGGCCAAAACCCAAACCAAAAGAACCTGAGCCGGAGGCAGAAGAGGCAAAACCAAAACCAAAAGAGCCAGAAGAGGTTATTGAAGAACCAAAACCTGCGTCTTTGCCAGAAGAGAAGCCAGTGGTTGAACCTGTACAAGTAGAAGAACCTCAAGTTACTCCCCAACCAGTTGAACAAGTAACCATAGCGAAGATTGATGTTGCTAAGATAGCGATTCTAAACTATCAAACAAAGGTTAGAAGGAAGATCGAGCAGGCAAAAAGATACCCTGCTTTTGCCAGAAAGAACGAGATTGAGGGAGTAGTTAAGGTTAGATTTACGATTCTTTCGGATGGGAGTGTAGACAAGATAGAGATATGTCAGTCTTCAGGCAGCAGCCTTCTTGATAAGGAAGCCTGTAGCACCATCAAGCGAGCTGCTTCTTTTCCACCTATACCAGAAGAGGTAGGGAGAAGTCAGATTCAGATGCAGGTGAATATTGTGTTTACTTGCATTGATTGAGGATTGTAAATGAAGAGTGAAGAGTTATTCGATCAGTATGCTGAGAAATATGATGAATGGTATGAAATGAATCGCCTGGCATACCTTTCAGAGCTTGAGGCGGTGAGAAGTGTTTTGCCTCAGGGTAAAGGTTTAGAGGTAGGTGTAGGCACAGGTAGATTTGCTACCCCCCTTGGGACATCAGTCGGCATAGACCCATCTTACAAAATGCTTAAAAAGGCTGCGGAACGAGGGATAAGCGTGATACAGGCACTCGGAGAGCACCTTCCTTTTAAGGGGGCTGAGTTTGATTATCTGCTCTTGATTGTTACCCTGTGTTTCGTGGATAACCCTCAGGCTGTCTTAGCAGAGTCTAAATGGGTGCTTAAGCCGGGTGGTAGGCTCATTATTGGCATAGTGGACAAAGATAGCTTTCTTGGTAAACTCTATCAGAGTAAGAATAGTGTGTTTTACAAGGTAGCCAGATTTTATTCGGCTCAGGAGGTTATAGAGTTGCTGAAGGTGAACGATTTTAAGGAGATAACAACTATCCAGACCATCTTTTGTTTGCCGAAGATTTTAAAGGAAGTAGAACCCCATCGGCAGGGATACGGTCAAGGTGGTTTTGTGGTTATATGCGGGATAAAAAGTAATCAGTATTAAGTTGACTGAAAAATTATGATTGACTATTATACTTCTTTAGGTTATAATAATTCGTAACTATTCACCCTGTAGGAAAGTAGGAGAGTAGGGAAGTAGGAAAGGGAAAGAAAATGAATGAGAAGTTAGATGATTTTAGACAACTTGTAGTATGGCAAAAAACCATCATTTAGTGATAAGAATATACGAAATAACCAAAAACTTCCCCACTGAAGAAAAATATGGATTGGTGCAACAGATGTGCCCAGCGGCTGTTTCTATTCCAGCAAATATTGTAGAAGGTTTTAAGAAACAAGGCATAAAGAATAAGTTAAATGCCTATAATATAAGCCAGGGATCTCTTGAAGAACTAAGGTATTATCTAATTCTATCTAAAGATCTTAATTATCTGCCAGATTTTCAATCCATTTGGGATATATCTGAAGAAGTGAGTAGGATGCTTATAGGTTTAATCAAATCAATTAAGAGTAAAATAGTATGAAGTATTTTCCCCCTTTCCTACTTCCTACTTCCTACTTGCTTGGTATGCTGAATAGTTACAATAATTCTTATCAGCGTTGGGTAAATTTTTTAAGGAGAATCTATACCCATAGAGAGAAATGTACGAATTCTTTTGATAATATACAAGATACACCATGCCGTGCCTGAGACTATATGGAGGATAAAATAAATGGCAACGCTAAATTTTAAAGGAAAAACATTTGTCCAGAATCATCATCTATCGGTGAAGTATCATCAGCTTGTCCCTAAAAAAGATAAAAGTTTGACTGATAAAGTTAGCCTTAATGATAACCTCATACTTTATGGGGATAATCTCAAAAGCCTAAAAGCCCTTCTCCCCACTTATACCGGCAAAGTGAAATGTATCTATATCGACCCACCATACAATACCGGAAATGAAAGATGGGTCTATAACGATAATGTCAACTCTCCGATGATGCAGGAGTGGCTCGGTAAGGTGGTTGATATTGAGGACTTGACCCGCCATGATAAATGGCTTTGTATGATGATGCCAAGATTGAAACTTCTGCGAGAGTTATTAAGAGAAGATGGTGTGATTTTTATAAGTATTGATGATAACGAAGTCCACCGTTTGAGAATGTTAACGGATGAGATTTTTGGTGAACAAAACCTTATTTCTCAAATTATTACAGTAGCAAATAAGGGAGGACAGGATTATTTGGATATTGCGAAGACCCATGAATATATTCTTTGTTATGGCAAAACAGATTTTGTTAAAGTAGGTGAGTTACCTAAAGATATATCTGAGTTTCCTTTTAAGGATAAAGAAGGTAACTACCAATTAAGAGAGTTGCGGAATAGAAATCCTAAATTTAATCGGCAAAATCGTCCGAATTTGTTTTATCCAATCTATATCAACCCCAATTTATGTGATACAAATAAACATTGCGCTATAACTTTAGAAAAAGATAATAATTTTCATATAGAGGTATTCCCTAAAAACAGTGAGGGGAAAGATAGTTGCTGGCGGTGGAGTCAAGAATTACTGCTTAGAAATATTTCAAAGAGACCAGAAGATAGTACTGTGATAGCAAGGCAGAGAAAAGACGGTGGTTGGAATATTTATGAAAAAAATCGAAAGGCAACCCAAAAAGCAAAATCAGTGTGGGATGAAAAAGAAATGAGGACAGAATTAGGAACGCGTATACTTAGAGAAATTTTTGGTGAGTCAAATCTGCAATTTCCAAAACCAGTTGAATTGATTAAAAAAATAATTCTGCTAAGCACGGAGAAAGAAGATATTATTCTTGACTCCTTTGCTGGCTCTGGCACAACAGCCCATGCAGTTTTAGACCTAAACAAAGAAGATGGCGGCAATCGTAAATTCATCCTGGTTGAATGTGAAGATTATGCAGACAGAATAACCGCAGAAAGGGTGAGAAGGGTTATCAAGGGTGTCCCAAATGCAAGAGATGAGAAATTAAAAGAAGGCTTAGGTGGCACATTCAGCTATTTTGAACTTGGTGAGCCGATTGAGATGGAGAGTATTTTAGAAGGCGATAAGCTGCCCACCTACCTTGAGCTTGCAAGATATGTCTTTTATACTGCTACAGGTGAGGAATTTGACTCATCAGAAGTTGATGAGAATAAAAACTTTATCGGTGAATCAAAGGAATACGAGGTTTATTTGTTTTACAAGTCAGATATTGAATATCTTAAATCCACCGCACTTACGCTTGATAGGGCAAAGAATTTAGGGACTTACAAGGGCAAAAAGCGATTGGTTTTTGCACCCAGCAAATACCTTGATACCGAATATCTTTTAGAATACCGGATTGATTACTGCCAATTGCCGTTTGAGATTTATAAGTTGAAGGAGTGATTGAGATGTCTATAGTGTTAAATGACCAGGAGATATTGCAACTTATTCAAGAAAAAAAGACTCTTCCAAAAGAATACAATGAATTGTTCCAGATGAAAGAAAAGAGAGGTCATAAAGAGAGGGAACTGACATTTAAAATTGTTTTAAGGAGGTAATACGATGGACATTTTATCAATTGAGAAAGATTTTAGAGAAAAGGTTTGCGATAAAATAAAGATTGTTCAAGAAGGAAAAGAGCGATTCAGAATATCCACTCCCTTTATGTTTGAAGATGGTGACCATTTAGTTTCTTTGTTGAAAAAATCGGATAGAGGCTGGGTTATTTCGGATGAAGGGCATACCTATATGCATTTAAGTTATGACCTTGATATGAAAGATTTAGAAAGGGGGACAAGGCAAAAGATTATTGAATCTGCTTTATCAATGTTTGACATCAAAGATAAAAACGGTGAGTTGGTAACAACAGTAGAAAATGAAGCCTATGGAGATGCACTTTATAGTTTTGTTCAAGGGGTATTAAAGGTAACTGATGTATCCTATCTTTCACAGGAAAGAGTCAAGTCTACTTTTATGGAAGATTTCAAATCTTTTATCGCTGAAAAAGTTCCTGAAGATAGAAGGGTTTTTGATTATTATGATAAGAGATACGACCCTGAAGCAAAATATACTGTTGATTGTAAGGTGAATTGGAGGGGAGAGCAACTCTTTATATTTGCTATACCCAACGATGACAAATGCCGTGATGCAACAATAAGTTTATTACAGTTTGAGAAATGGAATATACCATTTTATTCAATGGCTGTTTTTGAAGACCAGGAGACTATCGGCAGAAAAGTTTTAGCAAGGTTTAGTGATGTTTGCGAAAAGCAATTTTCAAGTTTTACCTTAAATAAAGACCGCATTGAAAAATATCTAATTTCGAGGGATGGGACTTAAAAAGATGGAACTTAAAGAGTATCAGAAAAAGACATTAGAGCAGATTAAGCGTTATCTTGACTCCCTTGCTGAATTTAGGGCAAAGAATGCAAAGGCAATAGAACTAGACCCCGAACTGTCAATTAACTTTCCGCTTAAAGCCTGGGAAAAGGTTGTTGAAACAGCCTATCACTCCAAGAAGAATGGACTGGGTGAGGAATTGCCAAATTTCTACCTTAAGATTCCAACAGGTGGTGGCAAGACAATACTTGCCTGTCATACCATTGACTTAATAAATAGGACTTATCTAAAGAAACAAACAGGGATTGTCTTATGGATTGTGCCAACCACACAAATTTATAAGCAAACACTTGCCAGCTTAAAAAATCGTGAACATCCATATCGTCAGGTTTTGGATATTTCAAGTGCTGGCAGAACGATTATCTTAGAAAAAACAGATAGGTTCACTAAATTAGATGTAAAAGAAAATCTGGTGCTCATGCTACTTATGTTGCCATCAGCCAGCAGGCAGAATAAAGAGGTATTAAAGGTCTTTAAGGATAATGGTGGTTTTGGTGAATTTTTCCCTGAGGAAGATGATAGAGAAGGAAATAAAAAGCTCTTAGAAGAATTTACAAATTTAGATTGTTTTGGGGATGAAAAAGGGTTTTGGGGTAGGGTGGTAAAGACTTCTCTTGGGAATACCTTGAGAATACTAAAGCCTATAATTATCATTGATGAAGGGCATAAGGCATACAGTGAGGTTGCTCAAAAGACAATCAGAGATTTCAATCCGGAGATATTAGTAGAATTATCAGCCACTCCACCTAAAAACAGCAATATTCTGGTAAATATTAGTGGGCAAGAACTTAATCGGGAAGAGATGATTAAGCTTGATTTGCACATTACCAATAAAGCAAGCCTTGACTGGAAAGATGCAATGCTGGCGGCTGTTGAGAAAAGAAACTTTTTAGAAGAAAAAGCCAAACAATATGAGGCCAATACCAGCGAGTATATCCGGCCTATTTGCCTTATCCAAGCGGAAAGAACAGGTAAAGAACAGAGAGGAACAAGGTATATCCATGCAGAGGATGTAAAGGAATATCTGATTAAGCAATGCGGAATTTTAGTAGAAGAAATAGCTATAAAGAGTAGTGAAAAGGATGATATTGAGGGAATTGACCTTTTAAGCAGAGATTGTCCAATCCGCTATATCATTACCAAACAGGCATTGCAGGAAGGTTGGGATTGTGCCTTTGCCTATCTTCTTGCAATCCTGACCAATCCGAGTTCTCAATTGAGTATTACTCAATTAGTGGGAAGAATCTTGAGGCAACCGAAGGCAAGAAAAACAAAGGTAAAAGAGCTTGATGAGAGCTATGTCATCTGTTTTCGCCCAAAGGCAACAGAGCTTTTGGAAAATGTAAAAGGAGGTTTTGAATCAGAAGGATTAGGAGATCTGGCTGGAAGGGTCTCTGTAGATGAAGGAGATCTGGAAAGTATAGAGGCAACAAGAGAAAGAACTGTTGGTTATAGAGAAAGGTTTAAAAAGTTTGAAGGAAAGATTTATCTGCCGAAGTTTGTTATTCAAGAAGGGGAAAGTTGGCGTGATGTTAATTATGAAATGGATATTTTGAGTAGAATAGACTGGAGCAAAGTTAATCTTACGGTATTAACAGATATTCTTCTGGCAGAATCACAGACTGAAGAACAAGAAGTTATTGTTGGGCTTAGTAAGGATACAAAAATACTGATTGAAGAGAAAGGGCGAGTTTCTAAAGAAGGGGGATTGGAAATTAATAAGGTTTTTCTCACCAGACAAATTTTGGATATTGTTCCAAATTCCTGGGTAGCTTATGAAATTGGTAAAAAAGCAATCGATATTTTTTTAGAGAACTACGATGAAAAAACGGTTGCTAATAATCTTGCTTTTGTTATCGAAGAGTTAAGAAAACACCTTACAAAGGAAAAAGATAGACTATCAGAGCAAGTATTTAGAAAGCTGATTGAGCAAAAAGTCCTTTGGTTCTTTTTACTTTCTGATAGGGGTGGATACAAATTGCCAGGGAGGATAAGTGTAAAGAAGAGTTCTAAATTATTGGTAAGGCATGATAACACCCCAATACAACTAAGCCTATTTGATTCTGTCCCAGAGGAGGAGTTTAACGAGTTGGAAAAATCCGTGGCTCTTTACCTTGATGAGCAGGAAAAACTCCTGTGGTGGTATAGGAACTTATCGAGGCAAGATTACTATGTTCAAGGTTGGAAGAAACACAGAATTTATCCCGATTTTATTCTTGCTGATACCGATGACAAAAAACAAGATGATTACAATAAGGTGTATGTAGTTGAGGCAAAAGGTATACATCTAAAAAATGAAGATACTGATTATAAAAAGAATGTCTTTGATTTCTGTAATAGATTGGGACAACAGAGGGATTGGAGAGAATTGAATTTAGACTTTGCCCAAAAGAAATTTGAATTTCAGGTAATTTTTGAAGATGAATGGGAGGCAAGAATCAATAAAATATTCAGTACTAATGTGTAGTGAGAGTAGATCGGCAGAGCGTATAACAGCAGTTTGTGAGCAGACATTGTCAAGGGATATTTTAGATTTGAAAACCCCGAGTCCCGATTTTCAGGAGAAAGGAAGTTTCACGCCAAGCACGCAAAGAACGCAAAGGGAAATAAGGGGAAAAATTACCTTTGCGTCCTTTGCGTGAAAAAACTATTTTCAGGAGAATCATGAAAGAAGTATATAAACTTACACATTTCTTTATTCCGGTCCTGCTATAAATGTACTGGCAATCATTTTAACTGCATGTGTTTTGGGAATGGAAATGGGTATTGCAAGAACATTAGGAGCCATAAAGGTTTTCAAAAAATAAATTAACAGATGTGCGGTATAATGTCAAGTAAAAAAAGACAGACTATCCCCCAGCAAGATATAACTAAATTTAAAAAAACTAAAATTTGAGATAAATCTTGTTAACATAATCTGCTCTTTGATAATTTATTTAA
>JBFLYA010000050.1 GCA_040757115.1 bacterium
CCCGTTTACGCCAATATTCTATCTTTCCTTTACGAACATACCGATGCCTAGTTTTTCCATCTATAGACGCAGAAAGATAATAGACTAAAGGTGCATCCTTTCTTAATCTGCGCGGTATAAATGATGCCGCTACCATAGGAGATCGCCCTATCGCTATCTCCTCAAATCTGTCTCTTTCCTTCTTTAAAATACTAATCTTCTTGCGATGAATAGATATCTCTTCAAAATTCATAACACCTATTATATATATTAGGTGTTATTTTGTCAAGAAAAAAAATAATAAAATCTAAATTTTTTATTACTTTGTTACCCTACTTCTATCTAACACTCTATCAACTCTACCTTTTATTGGTGTTATCCCTTATGTCTGAATTGAACTAATGACCCTTGTAATGGGTCAGCTATCGGTGGTAAAAGATATTCCTCTCGCAAAGACGCAAAGAACATAAAGTAGTCAGAAATTCCAAATTTCAAGCTGATTTGAAATTTCTTTGCGTTCTTTGCGCCTTTGCGAGAAATTTAATCTTTGTTCCTTTCTCCCACCAATAACTAACGCCTTACTAAAAAATGTAATAAGGTCTTGACAAAAGATTTAAATTATGATATTATAAAAAACAATAAACTGGAGGGAGATAATGTCGGGGGTTGATATTTTTGAGAGATTAAAGAGGAAGAAGAAAATCTCTATTAAGAAAAAAAGACCTGCCTCTTCAATATTCTTTCAGTTACACTTCAATGAGATTGGTGCCTATATTACGGTTGTTGATAAGGATAGAAATGAGGTTGAACCAGATTTTGAATATTATACTGGTCGCACACACGATATATTGAAATCTATTGCCGCTATTAGAGATAAAAGTAACTTTCGAATTAACTGGGAAATCCCAGACAATAAAATCTATCTATCGGAACATGAATATCTTCTCTGGCAACTTCAACATTGTAACAATTTTGTTGATGCACAATTTAGACCGATTGGTTTTATGGACGGATTGGCAAAGATTGTTGTTTCTATTGAAGGGGAAGATACTTTAGCAATCAAAATCTTCCTTTTATATCAAGGTAAAGGCTTCAAAGAGTTTTCGTTCTTAAATGAGAATTATGTCTTTGCCGAAGGTAATATCTATAAAATCCCACCCGTTGGTGAAAATTTCAAGGAACTTCACCTCTTTCAAACATCCCTGCTGCCAATGAATCTTGAGAAGTATCTTTCCTTGCTTTACTCCTATTTTGAAAATATCTTCATAGATTACCAGGATTACAAACAGATAGAAGGAGAGATTAAAGAAAGTCAGCCAACACTCATCTTTGAAAAAATAGATGCGGATAATTCTTTGTATATCAGACTTACTACCTCTTTGCCTGGATTTGATGCAGATTTTTTTGATAATTATGATATTACCAGAATTGCCGCGCTTAATGTGTTAGAGAAAAAGATTATTATTAGTGATATTACCTCTGAAGAGATTCATTTCACTATGGATGAGATTGAAACAGCCTTAAAAAGGTATCGGAAATCGGTTGCTGACAAAAATGACTATTTTGTCGAAGATAACCTCTTCATCATCGAAGAATCATTAGCCAGGGAGTTCATCTATAATGAATTGGGACACTTTATTACTCGATTTGTCATCCTGGGGGCTGAAAAACTCAAGTCTTATAATATTCGACCTGTGAGCCCAAAACTTACTTTCTCATTATCACACGGTATCGATTTCCTTGAGGGGGATGTTAATTTAGAGGTAGAAGGAGAAAATTTCTCTCTTTTTGATGCCTTAACTCAATATAAAAAGAACTCTTATATCTTATTAAGCGATGGGACTTGTGCCATAATTAATAAGCATTACATTGAGAAATTAAAACGGGTATTCAAAAAGCAAAAGGATAAAGTCAGGGTCTCTTTTTTTGACCTGCCAATTGTCGAAGAGATGATTGATGAAAAGGTCGCCGCTGAATCTCTTAAGTGGTCAAGAGAGATATTTTTAGGCTTCAATAGGCTTGAAGAATCAAGATATAAGTTTCCGCAGTTAAATGAAGAGCTTCGAGGGTATCAAAAGCAAGGTTATAAATGGATAAGATACCTCCATCAACATAGCCTTGGTGGATGTCTGGCTGATGATATGGGGCTTGGTAAAACGGTGCAAGCAATTGCCTTGCTATCTTTTATCTATCCAGATGAAAAGAAGCCTTCCTTGATTATTATGCCAAAGACATTACTTTTTAACTGGGCAAATGAGATAAATAAATTCAATCCTCAATTATCATATTATCTCTATCACGGCAATAACCGCAATTTAGAGGAAGCCAAAAAGAGTAATCTTATCCTGACTACTTATGCGATGGTTCGTAATGATATTGAGCAATTTAAAGAAGAGGAATTTTATTACATCATCCTTGATGAATCACAGAATATAAAGAATATCAATTCCCAGATTTCAAAAGCAGTAATGCTTCTTTCGTCCAAACATCGGCTTGCCTTAAGTGGGACACCGATTGAAAATAACCTATCTGAACTCTATTCACTCTTTCGGTTTCTCAACCCTTCTATGTTTAGTTCGATTGATGATTTTAATCAGTCATACATCATTCCCATTCAGAAGGAAAATGACAAAGATGTCCTGTATGAATTGAAGAAGAAGATATATCCCTTTGTGTTGAGGCGTCTAAAAAAAGAGGTGTTAAAAGACCTACCTGACAAGATTGAGCAGATACTATTTGTCGATATGAGCCAGGAACAACAGATTTTTTATGAAAATAGGCGTCGTTTTTATTATCAAACAGTAAAGACTCAAATTGCCCAGAGTGGGCTTGAAAAGTCTCAGTTTTTTATCTTTCAGGCATTAAGCGAACTGCGTCAGATTGCCTCTATCCCGGAATCTAAAAGCCAGATGCAAATAATCTCTCCCAAGCGTGAAGCACTTTTAGACAATATCATGGATGTGGTTGCCAATGACCATAAAGTTTTACTCTTTGCCAATTTCTTAGATGTAATTGATTGTGTTTCAGCTGACCTTGAAAAAGCGGGCATTGAGTATTTGACAATGACAGGTGCTACCAAAGATAGAAAGCAACTTGTAGAGGCATTCCAGAATGATGATACCTACAAGGTATTCTTAATGACCCTGAAGACAGGTGGATTGGGACTTAATTTGACCGCGGCTGACTATATCTTTATCTTTGACCCATGGTGGAATAAAGCCGCAGAAGAACAGGCGATTGATAGAACCCACCGTATCGGGCAGGATAAAACGGTATTCAGTTATAAACTAATAACCAAAGGAACGATTGAAGAGAAGATACTGGAATTGCAAAAGAGAAAAAAGGTGCTTTTTGAGTCTTTGATTTCAAGTGATGGATTGGCACTGAAAACCCTGGATAATCAAGATATAGAGTTTGTATTAGGAGAGTAGAGAGAATTGGAGGGAATATTGTAAATTCATTTGACAGGCAAAAAGTTAGATGGTAAAATACTGACAACGGACAGACAGAAAATCTGACCAGACATTTTATGGCTTGAGTTGTAAGGACAGAAATTATAGCGGTTATTAACCTGGAAGTCTACATAGGCTAGAGTTTCGTGATTTTTAGAAGATTGAAATCCCTTGAAAACACAAGGAAGAGGAATTATTGCAAAGTTATGGCTAAACCATGAGTTGCAAAAAATAGTGAGTGAATTACAAAATTCCAAATCACAAATTACAAATTACAAATAAATTCCAATGACCAAAAATCAAAATTCCAAACAAAAGAAAGAGAAGTGCTTTTCAATGAGGCAATAGAATTAAAGAAGAGTTATATTCCCCTCTTGAGAGGGGTTAGGGGTGTATCCTTCAATTATTGAAAAACCTAAATCTGACATTATTGAGTAAAATATTCAACTCCCTTTAACAAAATTGACAAAGCAATAGGTTTTGGAATTTGGTGTTTGGAATTTATTTGGAATTTGGTATTTGAAATTTGGAATTTATATTGCAAGGTTATGGTTAAACCATGATGAATAAATTCACGAAACTCCAGTTTCTCCAAAATGTCAAAAAATACAAAAAGATGGCAAGAAATGAGGTAACACAATGCCAGGGACCATAGATATAACTTTATGTCCTACGCAACGCTCTCCCCAGATATGGGTAAGTTTCAGAATATTTCTCTTGACAAATAATTTTTATGCTGTTATAATGCATAAAAAAGAAAAAAATTGTGTATTAGGAAATTAAACTATGGAACTTAAAGATATAAAACAGATCTTAATTGACCAAAAAGAAGAATTAGAAGATTCCTTAAAAGGGAAAAAGATTATTGAAAGAGAGGTTTTAGGGGAATATAAAAAATTTCTAAAATCTTCTTTAATCAAAATAATCACTGGACCCAGAAGAGCTGGGAAATCAGTTTTGGGCTATGAGATGTTAAAAGATAAAAATTTTGCCTATGTAAATTTTGATGATGAACGGCTTTTTACTTTAGAAACTAAAGACCTGAATTTACTTCTTCAGACAATTTATGAAATATATCAAAAACCCGATTTTATCTTTCTTGATGAAATCCAGAATGTTAATAATTGGGAACTTTTTGTAAACCGGTTGAAAAGAAGAGGATTTAATTTAATCATAACTGGCAGTAACGCCAGGATGTTGAGTAAAGAATTGGCTACTCATCTTACGGGAAGATATTTTTCCTTGGAACTTTATCCATTTTCTTTTCGTGAATATTTATATTTTAATAATTTTGACTATCAAAAAAAGGACATTAGCACAAAAGATACGGCTTCGATAAGAAGATTCTGGGAGAACTATTTATCCTCTGGAGGATTTCCTGAGGTTATTCAAGGTGAATATTATAAGAAATATCTTATTTCGCTATATTCAACAGTTATAACCAAAGATGTAATTATAAGACATAACATAAAATATATAAATACCTTAAAGGAATTTGCAAATTATTTAATTTCTAACTTTGCCCGCCAGATTACTTTTAATAAACTTAAAAATATCTTCTCTTTAAAAAGTGTTCATACGGCAAAAAACTACTTTTCTTTTATTGAGGAATCATATTTAATCTTCCAAATTGAGAGATTTTCCTATAAAAGTAAGGAAAGGTTAACTGCACCAAGAAAAATTTATGCAGTTGACACAGGGCTGATAAATGCTTTGTCCACAAAATTTTCTCAAGAAATAGGAAAAATTTATGAGAATGTTGTAGCAATTGAACTAATGAGAAGAAAGTTTCTTAATCCCAAGGAAGATATCTATTATTGGCAGAATTCTTATAATTATGAGGTTGATTTTGTAATTAAAGAAGAATTAAAGGTTAAGCAGTTAATTCAGGTTTGTTATGACATCAAGAATTACGATACCAGAAAAAGAGAGATTAACTCCTTACTTAAGGCAAGTGGAAATCTAAAATGCAACGATTTACTAATTTTGACTGATGATGTAGAAGAAAAAGAAAAGGTTAAGGGTAAAATAATAACCTTCATCCCATTATGGAAATGGATAATTTGCCATTAAAACCCGGGTAAAACTATTAAATTGATTTTGTGAGCATATAGTGTCAAAACTTATTTTTTGAAAGTATGAAGTTGGGTTATTGAAAGGTTTAACTAATGAAAATTATTGCTGACAAAAGACTATTTTGGTTTTTAAAAGAGGGAACAAACTTTGATCTTTCACAACCCTCTGTGTTAGATATGTATGTCCAGCAGATAATTACCAGAGGTAGAACAGAAGACATCAAGGAACTCTTAAAGTTGCTCAACCTCAAGGAGTTGCAAACGGTATTGGAAAGAATAAAGCATTTTATCACTGATGAGGTAAGAAGATTTTGGGAGGATTTTATTAAGGATGATAAATAATCTTCAAAGGGCAATACTTTTGGAATTTGGCAAAATCCCAGAGAGTGAAGATTTTTAACTGATAGGAAATTGCTTTTCGGCTCTTTGGGAGTGTCTGGTAATAAAAGATTAAACTACCAATTTCCCCATTTCACAGCCCCGTTACGGATGTCACTACTGTGATTCAGACAGTAGACTATAGACATCAGATCTCAGACTAAAGCGGGCAGAAATTGCAGAAGAATGAAGGCTTGGGAGACCTGCCTATACTTCTGCTGGAAGAGTTGAAAGAGTAGAAAGAGTTGGAAGTGTTGGATGAGTTGAAGGAGTTTCTTCACTGACACTGACACTGTCACTGACATAGGTAAGGCTTAGGAAAAATTCAGGGAGTGAAGTTTTGAGGATAGTTTCCCAAATGTCACTAATTTCCTGCATAAATAGAGTCTATAGTCTTGTGTCTGATGTCCAGTGTCTGAATCACGGATGTCACTAAAAAAAAGTTGACAAAAGTAAAGAGAAAAGATATAATAATCCCCAACAACAATGATGAAATCTTTAATTATCGTCGAATCACCGGCAAAAACAAGAACTATAAATAAATATTTAGGTGCAGAATTTAAGGTTGCCTCATCTATGGGACATATAAAAGACTTGCCAAGAGATGCACTTGGCGTAGATGTTACAGATAACTTCAAACCAAAATATGTCGTTATCCCTGACCGAAGAAAAATACTAAAAGAACTCAAAGAGTTTGCCTTGAAAATGGACAATATCTATTTAGCCACTGACCCTGACCGTGAAGGAGAGGCAATATCATGGCATTTATCCCACGAATTAAATGCCAGGCAGATATATCGACTTACCTTTAATGAAATTACTAAACCCGCTATCTTAGAGGCATTAAAACATCCTGGTAAAATTGATAACAATAAGGTTGATGCCCAGCAGGCGAGAAGAATACTGGATAGATTGGTTGGGTATCTTATTAGCCCAATATTAAATAAAAATGTGCAAAAAGGGTTAAGCGCTGGCAGGGTGCAATCTGTGGCGGTTAGACTTATTTGTGAGCGAGAACAGGAAATCGAGGCATTTGTTCCGGAAGAATACTGGTCTATCACCGCTAAACTACAAAAGGAAACTAAAGAGGTATTTAACGCAAAATTAGAGAAGATAGATGCCAAAAAGATAAAAATTCCGAATAAGGAGACATCTGAGCAAATCTTAACAGAACTAAAAGGTAAGGAATTCATTGTTGATAAGGTTATCAAGAAAGATAAGCAACAAAATCCCGTTCCACCCTTTATTACTTCAACACTTCAACAAGAGGCGGCACGAAAACTAAACTTTAAGGCAAAAAAGACGATGCTCGTTGCCCAACAATTATATGAAGGTCTGGATGTTGGTGAAGAATCGCCAGTTGGAATTATAACCTATATGCGAACGGATGCCGTAAGAGTATCTACAGAGGCACAAACACAGGCAAGAGAGTATATTAAAAAGGAATTTGGCTCACAATATCTACCGCTAAAACCGCCTCAATACAAAAGTAAAAAATCAGCTCAAGAGGCACATGAGGCGATTCGTCCAACCTCTGTTTTCAGAAAACCAGATGAAATTAAAGAATATTTAACCCCAGACCAATACAGGTTATATAAACTCATCTGGACCCGATTTATTGCCTCACAGATGACAGCGGCTTTATTAGAAGTTACAAGGGTTGAGATTTTAGTTGAAAATAAATTTTTATTTGTCGCCACCGGCACAGTCGTCAAATTCGATGGGTTTATGGCTGTATATACCGAAGGAAAAGACGAGGAAGAAGAAAAAGAGGATATTTTACCACAACTTAAAGAAAAAGAACGATTAATTTTATTAGAATTAATTCCAAAACAACATTGGACTCAACCCCCGCCGCGATATACAGAGGCAACATTAGTTAAAGCACTGGAAGAAAAGGGTATTGGCAGACCAAGCACTTATGCGGCTATTATCAGCACTATCCAGGAAAGAAATTATGTTCGGCTGGAAGAGAAAAAATTCTTCCTGACAGAACTGGGTAAATTGGTTACACAATTATTAATCAAAAGTTTTCCGGATATTTTAGATGTAGGATTTACCGCCCAATTAGAAGATAAACTCGATAAGATTGAAGAGGGGGAGGTGAACTGGATTGATGTTTTGCAGAATTTCTACATTCCTTTTAAAAATTCCCTGAGTAAGGCACAGGAAGAAATGAGAAATGTGAAAAAAGAGCAGGAAAAAGTAACCTCAATCTTATGTGAAAAATGTCATAAACCAATGGTTGTCAAAATTGGTAAACATGGGAAATTCTTAGC
This sequence comes from bacterium, assembly GCA_040757115.1. Classification (NCBI taxonomy): domain Bacteria; species bacterium. The sequence goes on from JBFLYA010000050.1 coordinate 8,164, forward strand.
GTGCTCTGGATTCCCTAACTGCCGGAATATCAAAAACATTGAATTAAAAGAAAATGGTGAAATACAGGTAAAACAAGTTGAAGAAACAGAAATACTTTGTGATAAATGCCATAAACCAATGATAATTAAAGAAGGCAGGTATGGTAAATTTTTAGCCTGCTCCGGGTATCCAAAGTGTAAAAATCTGAAATCCCTTGAAAAAAAGGAAGAAAAACCACCAGTCATAACTGAGACAAAGTGTGAAAAATGCGGGGCAAATATGCTTTTACGAGAAGGTAAATATGGTAAATTTTTAGCCTGTAGTAATTATCCCAAATGTAAATTTACTCAATCTGTTAGTTCGGGCCTACTGTGTCCGACGGGCTGTGGCGGAGAATTGACGAGGAAAAGAAGTAAAAAGGGTTTTTTCTATGGCTGTTCTAATTATCCTAAGTGTGAATTTGCTACCTGGGGCAATCCAGTTGAGACAAAATGCCCTGAATGTGGATATATGGTTGTTGAAAAGAAAAGCAAAAGTGGTTTGAAAATATTAGCCTGCACACGCAAGGGATGTAATTATGAAGAAGATGTATCCACAGATTTCGCAGATTATAAAAGGAGATAAAATATGCTCAAAAGTATGACGGGATATGGTGCTGGGAGTAATGAATATTTTAGTGTAGAAATTCAGGCGGTCAATCATAAATTTTCCGAGATAAAGATTTTAACACCTTCTTTTATGACTTTTCTTGAGAATAAAATTAAAGAATATGTCCAGGAAAAAGTCAACCGTGGAAAACTCTATATTCCTATCAACACAAAAAACAGCGTGACATCGTCTTTTAATAAATTTCAAATAGACCATAATTTAGTAAAGGCATATTTGGATTCTTTCCGCCAGGTAGGTAAATCATTCCGATTAAAAGATGACCTTAAACTAAGCCATATCATTGGAATAAGTAATATTATCAGTAAAAATTCTGATATGGAAATAAAAGATAAATTATGGGAGTGGTTGAAGGAACCATTAAATAAAGCCGTTAAGGGATTATTATCAACAAGAATAAGTGAAGGGAAAAAGATAGAGACTGAGTTAAAATTAAGAATTAACAACATAAAAGAATTAGTGGCAGAAATTGAAAAAAAAACACCACAGGTAATTTTAGAATATCAGGAGAAATTAAAAAATAGACTGTCCACACTAAAAATAGATAAAGAGTTTTTTGATGAAACCCGACTTTATCAAGAGATAGCTATTTTTGCGGATAAGTGTGATATTACTGAAGAATTAGTCCGACTAAAAAGCCATATTCAGCAATTTGATGATACATTAGCCGTAGATAAGCCAATAGGCAGACAATTAGAGTTTTTAGCCCAGGAATTACATCGAGAGATAAATACCATTGGTTCTAAAACAGGGGATATAAAAATTATTCAGTTTGTCCTTCAGGCAAAAAATGAATTAGAAAAGGTTCGTGAACAAATTCAAAATGTAGAGTAAGCATAATGGTAGAAAGTTTATAGTTGATAGTTTATAGTTGATAGTTGAAGGACTATAGACTATAAACTATAAACCATAAACTATAAACGAGTTCCTGGTTTTGCAGAACCCTAAAGTCATCATCAAAGAGGAGGAAAATATTTCTATGGGGAAAAATCTACTTATTGTCATCTCCGCTCCTTCGGGTGCAGGGAAAACAACGATATGTAAAAGATTAATCAAAACTACACCTAATCTTGTCTTTTCTGTATCAATGACTACCAGACAACCACGCGAGAATGAAATTAATGGAGCTGATTATATTTTTGTTGATGTTGATGAATTTGAGGATAAAATTAAAAAGGGTGAATTTATCGAATGGGCAAAGATTTATGATGATTATTATGGCACCCCTAAAAAATTCCTTAATGAATCACTTGCCTCTGGAATGGATGTTCTCCTCGACATTGATGCTCAAGGGGCAATGAATGTTCAGGGAAGATATAGAGATAACAGTGTCCTGATATTTATTATCCCACCTTTCATAGAGGATTTAAAAACACGATTATCCAATCGAATGACAGATAGCCTGGAAGAAATAGAAAAACGACTTTCACTGGCAAAACAAGAATTAAAAAATCTTGAGAAGTATGATTATTGCGTCGTCAATGACGACATAGGAGTAACGGTCGGAAAATTAAAATCTATCATTATTGCGGAGAAAAATAAGGTAAAAAAAATTGGGAAAGAGATTTTAGAGCAATTGGGAATAGAAGATGTATAACGGTAAAAATATTATTCTGGGAATAACAGGAAGTATAGCGGCTTATAAATCTGCAGAGATAACCAGTCAGTTAGTCAAACTTGGAGCAAATGTTACGGTTATAATGACTAAATCTGCGATACAATTCATCTCACCTCTTACCCTTCAAACCATATCTAAAAATAAAGTCATCACAGACCTTTTTGAGATACCTGCTTCATCCGGGGTAGAGCACATAACTTTGGTAGATAAAGCGGATATTTTCTTAATTGCCCCAGCCACAGCAAATATTATTGGTAAAATAGCCTGCGGTATAGCCGATGATTTTTTAACCACTTTTGCCCTTGCCTGTCATTGTCCTATTCTCATTGCCCCGGCGATGAATGAAAAAATGTATCTTAACCCAATGGTCCAGGCAAATATCAAAAAATTAAAATCTTATGGTATCCAGTTTATTGAACCAGAAGAGGGCATTTTAGCCTGTGGTGAAAAAGGATTAGGCAAATTAGCCCATGTAGATAAAATACTTACCGAGATTGACTTGATTTTAAATTCATCATCTCTACTGAAGGGTAAAAAGATTTTAGTTACTGCTGGTGGCACACGCGAGCCAATTGACCCAGTTCGCTATATCGGAAATCGCTCTTCAGGTAAAATGGGTTACGCCCTGGCTTTGGCGGCTAAAGAATTTGGTGCTGAGGTAACATTGATTAGTGCCCCGACTCAATTAGAGCCGCCTCAAGGTGTAAAAACTATTTTTGTAGAAACCGCCTTACAAATGCAAGATGAGGTATTAAAGGCATTTCCAGAGGTTGATGTCGTCATATCTGCGGCGGCAGTTGCCGATTTTTCACCCATCCAGGTTGCCCCACAAAAGATTAAAAAAACTACCGCAAGCCTATCTTTGGAATTAAAAAAGACCCCTGACATCCTCGCCCAACTGGGCAAAAATAAAAAAGATAAAATACTCATAGGCTTTGCCGCTGAATCTGAAAACCTTATCTTAAATGCAAAAAAGAAATTAAAAGAAAAAAACTTAGACCTGATTGTGGTTAATGATATTAAAACAGGATTTGGTCAAGACACAAGCCAGGTAACAATTATTACTAGGGATGATAGAATTGAGGAATTACCACTTCTACCTAAAAAAGAGATTGCAAGACGAATCCTTGCAGAAATCAGATTTGGGCGGGTGCGTGTAAAATTTATGGGTAAAAAATATTCTGAGAGTTAGACCTGAAATTAAATCAAATATCAAATATCAAAATGCAAAATTACAAATCAAATTTCAAAAAGGACGGGACGGTTCCTTTTATCGTTTTTCCTATGATTTTTGTTAGAAATTGGAAATTAGAAATTGGGCTTTTGTCTCTCTCCCTAATTTCTAATTTCAATCCGCAATCTTTCAAACAAAAGTGAACCGTCCCAAAAGGACTTCTATTTTAACGCTGAAAGGAAAGAGATAATTTTACATTTTGATATGTAATTTTTATATTTGCTTTTTGCATTTTGCTCTTTGGAGGAGATTGATAAAAATAGAGGTGTAAAAGTTACCCACAAATTTTACATACACCCTATTGGGGCTCACGAAAAAATAATAAAGTAATAAATCTAACCTGTCGATATTTATATTAGAATGAAGTATTTAGATGAATTTTTGTTATATTTAAGGGTAGAAAAGGATACCTCTTATCATACACAGCGAGGTTATAAGGCGGATTTATTAGGGATAGATAGCTTTATAAAAACCCTCACCAAACGGAAAATAGAATTAGGGAATCCTGGTGTTGATAGATTAATAATTAGACAATACCTTGCCTATCTTCAAAAAGAAAATTATTCTCGTAAAAGTATGGCGCGAAAATTAGCCAGTCTGAGGACTTATTTTAAATTTTTATGCAGAAAAGGATATATTCAGACAAATCCCGCTAAAAGTATATTTACCCCCAAGTTGACACAAGACTTGCCAACATTTTTATACCAGAATGAGATAGTAGCACTAATTGAATTACCTGAAAACTCAACAGCATTGCTTTTACGAGATAGGGCAATAATGGAAACCCTTTATTCAACCGGGATGAGAGTAAGTGAATTGGTTGGAATGAACCTGTTAGATATAGATGAAACAAGTGGAATGGTGAAGGTGTTAGGGAAAGGGAATAAAGAAAGATTGGTTCCAATTGGCTCTTATGCCCTGAGTTGCATAGAAAGGTATCTTGGAAAACGAATAGAATTACTTAAAAAGAACCGCGAGCAAGAGGCGTTATTCCTGAATGGAAAAGGAGGACGATTGACTTCACGCGGGGTAAGACTCATTGTTAATAAATATGTAAATAAAATGGCTATTTCAAAACATGTCAGTCCACATACCTTTCGTCATACCTTTGCCACGCATCTTTTAGATGCTGGGGCAGATTTAAGGATTGTTCAGGAATTATTAGGACATGCAAGTTTAGCTACAACCCAGATTTATACCCACTTGACTAAAGAACGACTCAAATCTGTTTATGACAAAGCCCACCCCCGAGCATAAAAGGTAAAAGGTTTTATGGTTGAATGGTTGATAGTTGATGGTTGATGGTTGATAGTCTATGAAACTATAAACTTAGAGTTCTGCAAAACTAAGAAACTGTAGTTTTTAAGCGGGTATTTAAAACCTCTTTTTATCAATTTCCTCCAAAGAGCAAAATGCAAAAAGCAAATATAAAAATTACATATCAAAATGTAAAATTATCTCTTCCCTTTCAGCGTTAAAATACTTGAAGCAAAGATATTACCAATTTGAAATTTGATTTGTAATTTTGCATTTTGATATTTGATTTTTTATCTCTAATTTCAGGTCTACCTCTCAGTTATCTCCCCCAAATCCTATTTTGCAGAACCCTAACTATAAACTATAAACTATCAACCCTGTTGCTATATCTGTTCTATGAGAAATTTTCGTTAATAACTACTATATTCCCCCATTTCACTGCCCCATTACGATTTACCTCTTTTTTCCCTTTGACAAATGGCATTTGAATATGGTATAATCTTGTAGAGGTATGATTAATGACCACGATAGATAATAAACATCTTTCCATAAAAGAATTAAGAGCCTTTCAACCAGAAGAGAAAGACCCTACCTGGAAATTTTGTCTATTTTTTTCGATTTACATCACTAAATTGTTTTTATATACAAAGATTTCAGCCAATCAGGTGTCTTTTTTATTCTGTATTGTCAGTCTATTTGCGGCATTATTATTAATGGGGGGCATAGCAACCAATGATTGGAGATATTTTATCGGAGTTCCATTTTTTATTTATCTTTACTTAATATTAGATTGTGTCGATGGAGAGGTAGCCAGGGCAAAAGCGACAGCCAATCCTATCACCGGGAAAATAGTTGATGTTTTATGTCATGAAATTTTTGATGATGCGGTTATAGTCACGGTAACATTAGGTATATATTTTCGAATAGAAAATAATTTGCCTTTAATTATGGGCTTGTTTTTATTTTTTGGTAAAAGTATCAGCCGGAGATTAGAGGATATAATAATACGGGTAATTCGCTTGCATGCACAGGATAAAGTTCGTAAGGAAGATATTGTTAAGGTTTCTACTAATCATAAAATAAAAAGATTAATTCACTATATTCTACCTTCTAATTGTGAACATGGCTATATTCCATATAAAGGGATTTTTTTAATAATGATATGTAGTTTATTCGGAGACTTGATGTTATTAGGCGCTTTTGCTCTATGGGCATTTTGGTTTAATTTAAAATGGGTCTATAAAACCTGTAAATTTTTTAAAGCACCTTATAATTACCTTAAGTAAAAAAGGATTTTTTTATGACTTATGATGTCGGAGAAAAAACTAAAAGAAGTATTTTTTGGGTAACTTCTGGTCGAATATGCAATTATATAATTGAATTTGTTGGTGGGGTAATAGTCGCCCGGATTCTATTTCCTCAAGATTTTGGGATTATGGCAATTGCCATGATTTTTATTCACTTCGCACAACGATTGGGTGAATTTGGTTTTAATGTCGCCTTAATTCAAAAAGAAAAAATTACACAGGACCACATTTTTACAATATTTATGATTAATTTTGGGATGGGAACCATCTTATGCCTTTCTCTGGTCGGAACTTCTCCTTTTATTGGGAAGTTCTACGATAATGACCTGGTAGGAAAGGTATTGGCTGTTGTTTCCATAGAGTTTATCTTGAGAGGTTTAGCAAGCACTCCTGTGGCATTGTTGCAGAGGGAACTCAAATATGGTCAACATTCTGCAATTTCTTTGATAAGTATAATTTTATCAACCGGAGTAACTATTCTATTAGCCTTAGCTAATTTTGAAATCTGGAGTCTTGTATTTGGCAGATTAGCTGCAAGTGTTGCGGAAATTATTAGTATTATGATTATAACTAAATGGATTCCAAAATTTAGGTATAAACATTGGGCAATGAAAGAAATGTTTTCTTTTGGTATATGGATGTTTTTGAGGGCTCAACTTGCTTATTTCCTTAGAAATATAGACTATCTTATTATTAGTAAAAGGCTGGGCGTTGTCCCGTTAGGTTTTTATGAAAGAGGAAATAACCTGGTCATTGCCTCTCAAAGACTAATTGGCATAGGTGTTCAGCAGGTAAGTTTTTCTTCGTTTTCCCGAATTCAAAAAGATAGTGAACTTTTGAAAAATACCTTTCAGAAAATATTAACAGGGCTCTCCCTCTATAACTATTCTATTTTAATAGGGATGTTTTTAGTTGCTCCTTCATTTATTCCTGTAGTCTATGGGGAAAAATGGATACCAACAATTTTACCTCTTCAAATTCTATGTTTCTCTGGTATCCCTCGCTCTTTAGAATTTTTAAGTAACTCATTTGCTACGGCCAAAGGAGACTTGAAAAAATTTACAGGAGTCCTGGCGATTCATTTTATCTTTTTATCTATCGCCTGTTTTATAGGGAGTTTTTATGGTATCATTGGAGTGGCTATTGGTGTAACTATCTCAAGCGTTTTCGTCTATATTCTTCTATTTAATTTCCTGATGCATCTTGGTGGGTTTAAATTAATGGATATTCTGTCACCGCAAATCCCTGCCTTAACCTATATTAGTATTATGGTATTAGGGGTAAAATCATGGGAATTAATGATGAAAAACCTCTGGCAAATACAATCATTCCCTATGCTTATTTCCTCTATCCTTGTAGGAGGGATATTATATTTTGGCGCTTTATTTACGATAAGATTTAAACAGACGGAATTTTTAAGGCTGGAATTAATGACCAGGATTAAATCAGTTCTTAAAAGGTAACTATTCACCCTGTAGGAAAGTAGGAGAGTAGGGAAGTAGGAAAGGGAAAGAAAATGAATGAGAAGTTAGATGATTTTAGACAACTTGTAGTATGGCAAAAAAGCCATCATTTAGTGATAAGAATATACGAAATAACCAAAAACTTCCCAACTGAAGAAAAATATGGATTGGTGCAACAGATGTGCCCAGCGGCTGTTTCTATTCCAGCAAATATTGCAGAAGGTTTTAAGAAACAAGGCATAAAGAATAAGTTAAATGCCTATAATATAAGCCAAGGATCTCTTGAAGAACTAAGGTATTATCTAATTCTATCTAAAGATCTTAATTATCTGCCAGATTTTCAATCCATTTGGGATATATCTGAAGAAGTGAGTAGGATGCTTATAGGTTTAATCAAATCAATTAAGAGTAAAATAGTATGAAGTATTTTCCCCTCTTCCTACTTCCTACTTTCCTACTTCCTACTTGCTTGGTATGCTGAATAGTTACTTATAAAGTAAGTAATCGGTTAAATGGTAGCTGGTAACTAATTACCATTCACCAGTTACCAGTTACCAAAAATAAGGAGGCTTTGGATGGAGATTGAAGGAGCAATTAGAAAATTTATCGAGGATGACCTTTTAGAAGACTCAATGACTGAATTAAGTAATAATGATTCATTATTAGAAAAAGGCATCATCGATTCATTTAATATGGTCAAACTACTTACATTTATTGAATCTACATTTTCACTTAAAATTGACGATGAAGAACTTATGCCAGAAAACTTTGACTCAATATCAGCCATTGCAAATTTTGTTAAAAATAAGAGACAAGAATGAAAAATATATCTATTCCTTTTAAAGCCTGGTATGGAGATGAGCAATTTATCCTTGAATTCCCGGATAACTGGGAAATTCAGGAATATAATATGGTAGATGCACCTCCAATACCCATTAATGAAATAGAAAAGGCATTTTATAATCCCATCGGTAGTAAAAGAATAAGCGAATTAGTCAGAGGCAAAACTACAGCCGCTATTGCTGTTGAGGATATGACAAGACCTTCTCCACTTGAGGATATTCTCCAATTAATCTTAAAAGAACTAAAAATAGGTGGGATAGAGGATAAAAATATAAAAATAATTATTAGCACAGGCGGGCATAGACCGTTACTCCAGGATGATTTAATCAAAAAATTAGGCAGGGAAATAGTTAAGAGATGTGATATTTATAATCATAATCCATTCGAAAATCTTTCAACTCTCCATGGTATCCGAATTAATAGATTCTTTCTTGAGGCAGAATTTAAAATTGTCGTCGGCAGTGTCATTCCACATCCATTTGCCGGGTTTAGTGGTGGGGCAAAGATAGTCTCGCCGGGATTAACAGGTATAGAGTGGTTAGTTAGAAGTCATAAGTCTGTTCTTATGGGATTGAAAGGTAGTATTGGGGTAGTTGAAGGGAATAAATTTCGGGCGGAATTAGAACAGATTGCTAAAAATATTGGCGTGGATATTGGGATTAATATTGTTCCTAATTCTAAAAGACAAATAGCAAAGGTAGTAGCAGGAGATATTGTTGAGGCACATCGCGAGGCAGTAAGATTTGCCCGCGAGATTTATATGACAAAAATCCCTCATCAGGCAGATGTTGTTATCCTCAATGCCTATCCAAAGGATACAGAATTGTTACAATCAGAAAATGCCTTTGATTTCTATCGCTCGGCTAATGATTCTATAATAAAACAAAATGGCGTAGTCATTTTAATAAGTGCCTGTAGTCTGGGTAGAGGTTACCATGCATTATTTGAACCAGGAATGCAATTATATAGACTGCCAGGCAAGAAAAGATTCCTCGGCGATAAAAGGCTTTTTTTCTTCTCACCTTATATTAATCATCTGGATTTTTGTAAGGTTTTCTGGAGTGATTATTTCTTTTTTGATAACTGGCAAAAACTCATTACCGAACTTAAAAAAATATATCCAGATAATTGTCAAATAGCCATTTTCCCTTACAGTTCAATTCAATTAGCCCAAAATGAAGGATAAAAAATAAGTAACCGTTCAGGTAGTCCTTTACTGCACAGACGCTGTGTCTCTGCGGTGAACAGTTACCTCTTTTTTAATTATCCAGGTAAAGTGAACAAAAGCCATTTAAGAAAATAGATAGATTCGAAATGCGGGACTTCTTTTTCTTCAAGAATCTGATTAGTAAAGAAGAAGGAATCACCGATAACGACAAATTTACCCTTGCCATAAGGTAGCTGAACAATAAGGGGGTAGCCGTAGGCACTGCATATCGTTTTAGCATTTTTATCCTCACAGAGGACTGGCCAACCCTTATAAAATGTTGCCACCTTATTTATACCTTCCATCTCTACCTGGAAATACCCCAGTGGAACATTGGCGAGTTTGAACCCAAAGTTATTCAACAGCCTTAAAGAACCACCCTTTTCCTCAAACCCAACAGATAAAATCACAATGCCCCCTTGTTGAAGATATTCTTTAATAATTTCAATCTCTTTTTGGCAAAATGGTTTAGTTGGGGCTATAAAAATCAAAATATCTCCATTTAATATCTTTTCTCTGGAAAAATCCTTTAACATAAAGGAAAGATAGCCATTACGCATTAAATTAAGGTGTAATCCCATTATTCCTTGAGGTTTCCAGCTGTCTAATGTATAATATCCCGAATGGGAATTATCGACATAAGCAATATTTCCTTTAGGAATTCGGGTTTGATTTCTTTTATTCAATTCAATAGAAACCAGAATAATAATGAGTGATAAAAAGACAAGAGAAATGAGAACAACAGTATTTCTTGAAAATATCAAGAAAAGGATTAAAGCAATTATTAAAGTAACGACTGGAAGGTAGGGATAATTAATGATTGATTCCATTTTTTTGTCTCCTTTTTATTTTACTCTATTTTCTATTAATTGTCAACCTTTTTATTTGAAACGGGTGCGTGTAAAATTTATGGGTAACTATTTAGCCGTCTGAAGTAACGGTTAAATCAATTGAAAATCACAAAATTCCAAATCACAAATACCAAATTACAAATAAATTTCAATGACCAAAATTCAAAATTCCAAACAATACAGGAAAAAGATTTTTTCTTCAATTATTGAAAAATCTAAATAAATTCCTCTCGTTGTCATATAATCTTTGGAATTTGAAACTTATTTGGAAATTGGAATTTGGAATTTATTTGAGATTTGGTGCTTGGAATTTGTAATTTTCGCATTGAATTTCATCTATTTCTTTATATCGGCAAAAAGATGAATATTCCTCAATATTTTTTACCCACAAATTTTACATACACCTGTTTGAAACCGAAAAACTGCTTGACAATTTCTCAGAGATATGCTACATTTTAAAGCAATACTCGATGTTCGAGTTTTTGTAACCGTTCAGGATATAACCACAGAGTCACAGAGAACACAGAGGGAATATATAACCACGAATGAACACAAATACAAAAAGATTTGTAGTGCGAGGCTTTAACCTCGCTTCTGGCAAGCAGGAAAGCGAACCTAATGGTTTTTGCAAAATTAACTTCCACTTTTCTGGAATACCATAAAATAAATTAAAAATCAAACATCAAAATGTAAAATTACAAATCAAAAATCAAAATATTCTCCAGCTACTTTGTTAATTTACAAGTATTTTTGCATTTTGCATTGTAATTTTGATATTTGCATTTTGATATTTACATTAAAGTTCTTCTTGCTATCGCTCTCCCCAAAAGAGGAACCTATTTATGAAAAAGCAATAAGGTTCGCACTACATTTATGGGATGTCAGAGGTTAATTCGTATCCATTTGTGGCTAATTTCCTTAATTCTCTGTGAACTCTGTGCCTCTGTGGCTGAACGCTTACAAGTTTTTTAAGTGATAGGAATTTGCTTTTGGGGTGTTCTGACTATTCCAAAAGGAGGTGCCTTATGTATCTTCCGGAAACTGATTCAATAAAGATTGTTGAGGCAATCAGAGGGTTTAATGTCCATGATAAAGAAGTTGCCTTGATTATGCTTGGGGAAAAGAATAAGCCTGATGTTGACCAGATGATTGCCAGTCTTAATGAAATGGGTATTGAGTTTTTGGGCGGGGTATTTCCTGGGATAATCTATGGTGACAAAAGCTATGAGCAAGGAGCGGTGGTAAGTGTTTTGCCTGCAGTAAAAACCCCTTACCTCATCAAAGGGTTTAATCAACAAAAGATTCAACTCCCGGAGCTGGGTCAAGAAGTCGAAGGATGCACAGCGATTGTTCTAATAGATGGACTGACCTCAAATATTGCCTTTTTCCTTTGTGAGCTTTTCAATCGGCTGGGTCAGACGGTTCATTATTTTGGAGGCGGGGCTGGGTCATTAAGTTTGAAACAGGCACCTTGCCTTTTTACCAGAGGAGGGTTTGTTCAGGATGCCGCGGTGATTACCTTTGTCCAACTAAAAAGCAATCTGGGGGTTCGGCATGGTTGGGAAAAAGTAATGACTCCCTTTGTCGCCACCAAAACCAATAAAAATGTTATCTCTGAATTGAACTGGAAAAATGCCCTTCAGGCCTATCGGGAAGTAGTCGAGGCTGATTCAGGCAAGAAGTTATCTGAGAAAGATTTCTACTCCCTGAGTATGTCATATCCATTTGGGATGTTCAAGGAGAATGCTGAGGATATTGTCCGTGACCCGATTGCCACAAATGAAAAAGGAGAGTTAATCTGTGTTGGTGAAGTCCCACAAAATAGTGTTTTGAGTATTTTGAGAGGAAACAAGGCATCTTTGATTCAAGCCGCTGGTCAGGCGGCAAGTGATTGTCAAAATCTTGTAGGAGAAAAGGTATCTCATTGTTTAGTTGCTGATTGTATCTCAAGGGCACTTTTCTTAGGAGAGGATTTTGAAAAGGAATTGGCATTGGTGAAACAAAAGATTGCCACTATAAATGATAAGTGTATGCCAGAAGGTATGTTGACTCTGGGCGAAATAGCCTCTTATGGAGAAAGATTTCTTGAGTTTTTTAACAAAACTATTGTTGTGGCACTCTTACAGAAATTCTAATTTATTTACACCTTAACTCTTTACGCCCTGGCAAGAAATAGGGTTCTGCAAAATAGGATTTGGGGAATTAGAGATAAAAATTCAAATATCAAATATCAAAATGCAAAATTACAAATCAAATTTCAAAAAGGATTTCAAGAAAAGACTGTATAACTTTACTCTGCGACTTATAGAATTCATCGATAAGTTACCAAAGGATAGTGTTTCTCAAAGAATTGGTGATCAATTATTACGGAGTGGTACAAGCATCATTGGGAATTATATTGAAGGGCAGGCGGCGAGTAGTAAAAAAGATTTTACTAATTTCTTTGATACATCTCTAAAATCAACTAATGAAAGTAAGTTATGGCTTGCATTACTTCGTGATAGTAAACGTGCTAAACCAGAGGAAGTAGCATGGTTTCTCAAAGAGTTGGAGGAATTTGGTAATATCTTTGCTTCAAGTATTTTAACGCTGAAAGGAAAGAGATAATTTTACATTTTGATATGTAATTTTTATATTTGCTTTTTGCATTTTGATTTTTGGAGAATACCCGCTTAA
>JBFLYA010000051.1 GCA_040757115.1 bacterium
ATTTTGATTTTTGATTTGTAATTTTACATTTTGATGTTTGATTTTTAATTTATTTTATGGTATTCCAGAAAAGTGGAAGTTAATTTTGCAAAAACCATAAGGTTCGCACTACATTTATCGAATGTCATAGGTTACTTCGTGTCCATTTGTAGCTAATTTCTCTAATTCTCTGTGAACTCTGTGCCTCTGTGGCTGAATGCTTACGGGTTGACGATTTGAAAGGGAGGTAATTTTTATGATTAAAAGAGTAACCTATTTACTTTGTGGGTTATTACTTATAAGCGGGACGGTTTGGGGAGAAATAGAACAAGGTGATGTAGATATAGAATTAGAGGTGCCAGAGATTATCCAATTAGAGATTTTAACCGCAAATTTACGAATAATTCCTGGTCCTGAGGATTATGCCCGAAATTTAGGTAAAGATGAATATGAAGGTGGAAATGAAGAGATAGACCCGGGTAAAGGCTTTGCCGATAGGAGCAGCGCTATTGAATTGACTATGTTCAGTAATGCTCAAAATGGTGGACTTCTTTATGTCCATGGTATTCAGTATGGAGGTCCAGAAGGCATCCTCAGACTCGAAGATACATATTTAGCCGTTCAAACAGAAAAAACATATATCCTCCAGAATAATATCGAAGGTGCAACCACTAAATTTAGAACATATCCCGATAAAAAGACATATTGGCTTAGACTTCATAACGAAGCTCAGGAAATATTTAAAGTAACTATGTCAACTAAAGATGCAAGATTGATAGTATTTAAAGCCGGCCTGGGTAATTTAGCCCGATATACACACGGCCATTATAAAAATACTATCACCTTCTCTCTAATGCCATCAATTATCTGAGGAAATTTAAAAATGAAGAAAAAAATTATACCTTTAATTTCTTTAGTCTGTATTTTAGCATATAACAATATATTTGCTCAACAATTACTCTCATTTATTGGAAAATGGCCTGACGATGCTATTATTTATCGATTTAATTCACCAGGTGATATAGGTGTTGATTCACAAGGTAATGTTTATGTTGTAGATACCGCAAATCATCGCCTTCAAAAATTTGATTCTATGGGAAATCTAATTACCATCTGGGGGAAAAAAGGTAATAATAGAGAAGAATTCCTTGCTCCTGAAGGAATAGGTATTGATAAAAATGACAATATCTATGTAGTTGATACAGGGAATAATCGTATCCAAAAATTTAGCTCTGATGGAAAATTACTTCAGATATTTGGTAGTTTTGGGGACGATTATGGTGAATTCAAATTACCGCAGGATATTGTTGTTGATTCAGAATTTAATATTTATGTTCTGGATACAAATAATAATCGTATCCAAAAATTTAGTAATACAGCCGCTTTCCTTATGGCGTTTGGCGGTTATGGAACCGAAACCGGGAAATTCTCCAGTCCACAAAGTATAACTTTAGATATAAATGATTCTATCTATGTTGCGGATACAAATAATAATCGTATCCAGAAGTTTGATAAAAACGGTAATTTTATACGAAGTTGGGGCATAAAAGGAAATCAAGACGGTGAGTTTGATTACCCAACAGGAATAAATGTGGATAAAATTACCGGGCAGATTTATGTCGTTGATACGACAAATAGACGAATACAGGTTTTTGATGTAAATGGTGGTTTTGTGAAAAAATTTGGGGAAAGAGGTGAAGGATTAGGAAAATTCGAATCTCCTAAAGGAATAGTTATTAACAGTTCAGGTAATGTATATGTCTCAGATAAAGTAAATAATTGTATTCAAAAGTTTGATGAAACAGCTACTCCTCTTGAGATGTGGAGTGAATATAGTTATGAGCCAGGAAGGTTCAATTCTCCATTTGGGATTGATAGGGATTCTCAAAATAATATCTATGTCGCTGATTCTAATAATCATCGCATCCAACAATTTGATAAAAATGGTAATTTTATTAGATGGTGGGGTGGTAAAAGCACCCCAGTTATGGAGCCTGGTAAATTCTGGAATCCTTATGGGATACTGGTAGATACAAAGGATAATAATCGGGTATATGTGGCGGATACGGAAAATTGCAGAATTCAAGTATTTGAAAATGGAAATTTTATCCGCAAATGGGGCAAATACGGCTCTATGGAAGGAGAGTTCATATCACCTTATGACTTAGCGGTTGATTCTACAGGCTTGATTTATGTCGTAGATAAAGATAATCAACGCATACAGGTCTTTACTAAACAAGGTGTTTTCAAAAAACAGTGGTCCACTTTACTTAATCCTGAAACAATTAGTATCCCTGTAAATATAGAGATTGATTCTAAAGATAAAGTCTATGTTGTGGATATTAAAAATCATTGTGTTAAAGTATATGATAAAGATGGTAATTTTATTAAAAAAATTGGTGAGAATGGACAGGATGACGGCGAGTTCAATAGCCCTTTTGGAATTGATATTGATGTAAGTGATAATCTTTATATCGTAGATAAGGGAAATAATCGAATACAGGTATTTGATGCCAATGGTAATTTTATTTCTACCTATGGACATTACGGAGATAATGATGGTGAGTTTAATTCACCAAGAGGAATTACACTTGATAATGAAAATAATATTTATATCGTTGATACTGGAAATCAACGAGTCCAGAAGTTTGAAAATGAGATTAATCAAAATAATCCTGTTCCTAATTCAGAAATAAACGCCTATAATTTTCCAAATCCATTTAATCCTAATCTACGACAGACAACGATTACTTATACCATTGGAACAACACAACCAATCACGATTAAAATTTATAATATAGCCGGTGAACTAATTAGAACCTTACTTGATTCTGCACAACGACCAGCCGGACAATGTCAGGATAAATGGGACGGCAAAAACGATGATAATGAAATAGTCTCAGAAGGCGTTTATATCTGCGTGATTAAAACTCAAGATGCCACAACAAAGTTTAAAATTGCGGTAGAAAAGTAAAGGAAAAATCAAATGAAAAAGATATTATTCTCTTTATTAGTTTTATTAGTTTTATTCTCTGTAACTGAGGCAAAAAGTCAAGGAAAAAGCGGAGCGACATTTCTAAAAATAGGTGTTGGTGCCAAACCGACAGCAATGGGTGGAGCTTTTGCCGCCGTCGCCGATGACTCAACAACCATCCACTATAACCCTGCCGGATTAGCCCTGTTCGAAAATAAAGAATTATCCTTTACCCATATCGCCTGGTTTGAAAAGATTAACTACGAATACTTAACTTATATCAACCCATTATCACAACTAAATTTGCCTGGTGTTTTTGCCACTAATCTGTCCTATCTTGGAATAAATGATATTAAAGAATATGACCAAAATCAAACTTACCTTGGAGAATTTAAAGCATCCGATTTGTTACTTAATCTCACTTATGCCAGGACAATAAAACCTAATCTTTATTCAGGACTGAATTTAAAATATGTTAATCAAAAAATTAAATCATCAAGAAGTGCCCTTGTGACAGATTTAGGATTATTATATAACACATCTATTAAAAATCTAACTTGTGGACTGACACTCCAAAATTTTCTCCCACTTTTTAATAATTTTAAAGATAACCTGCCTTATAATATTAAATTAGGTGCCTGTTACAGATTGTTAACAAACAAAATACTCACTCTGGCAATGGATGTTGATTTACCTAACAATGATAATGGACTGAGATTACATTTAGGTGCTGAATATCGGTATCCGGAAATGGAAAATATCGCTATTAGACTGGGATATAAAACAGGTGTTGATTGTGGTAACTTAAGTTTCGGTTTTGGAGTAAATTACGATAAATATAAACTTGATTATGCCTATTCTTCTTACAATGACCTCGGTAATGTTCATCAACTTTCTCTTAATATGAAGTTTGAAAGTTTAAAGTCGAAAGTCCAGAATGAAAGCCTAAAACCTGAAATCCAAAGTTCAGAAAACAAAATCCAAAATACTAATGTCCTCTCCCCCTCTACCTCTTCGGACTCAAAGCCCAATGTGGTTTTTGAGTCCGAAGAGAAGAGGATAATTGAATATGTCGAATCTGAAAAAGAAACGATACAAAAAATAGAAACCGTAGAAAAACCGGTCATAGAAGAATTTGAAGAAGACCAGAAACAAGAAGACCCTTTACCAGAGCCAGAATCCAAAATCCAGGATTCAGAAGAATCAGATGCTCTAAAACCTGAAGAAGTTAGAGCCAAAGTAACCATAGGAGGAGATGAAATATGAGATATTTAGTTTTGACCCTGACATTGCTTGGGGTAATGTTAATAATGAATAATAGGAATGTCTGCACTGAGGAAAATGCCTATTTCTATTTTAATCAAGGAGAAAAGTATCGAGCAGAAAAAAACTATGAAGCGGCAATCTCTATGTATAAAAAGGCAATAAAATTAAATCCTGACTACGATATCACCTACAATAATCTTGGCTGTGCTTATTATGAAAAAGGACAGTTTGATGAGGCAATTGCTAATTATAAAAAGGCATTAGAATTTAACTTAACGACAAAAGTTACACATAGTAATCTTGCCTGTGCTTATTATTATAAAGGGATGTTTGATGAGGCAATTGAGGAGTTCAAAAAGGAATTAGAAAATAACCCTGTATGCGTTGACTCGTTAAATGGTCTTGGTTGTGCTTATTATAACAAAAAAATGTATGAGGAGGCAATAAAATGGTTCAAAAAGGCACTTGAAATTAACCCGGATTATACCTCTGCTAAAAATAAGTTAGCCTCAGCAAAAAAGGCGATTGAAAAAGAAAATTATTGCAAATACTACAATTCAGGTATTGACCAACTATCTCAACAAAAATATGAAGATGCCATCTCAAGTTTTAACCAGGCACTCGAATATACCACAATGGATTATGAAAAGACACTGGTAAAAGAAAAGATAAAATCTGCACAAGACAACTTAAATAAGATAAGAATAAGAGAAAATTACTTCAGATGCTACAATTCAGGTATTGACCAGTTTGCTCAACAAAATTGGGAACAGGCAATTTTGAACCTTAATCAAGCACTTGAATACGCCGCCACCGATGAAGAAAAGATAATGATAAAAGAAAAGTTAAAATCTGCACAAATTGGTTTGAATAAACGGAAAGTTAAAGCAAACTACTGGAAGCGGTATAATTCAGGAATTGAACAGATGGCTCAAAAAAGATGGGAAAATGCCATTAATGACTTTAATAACGCCCTTAAATATGCCACTACCGCCGATGAAAAAGGAAAGATAACCGTCCAATTAAATCAGGCAAAAAGGTCTTTGAATGAGACAAAACGCCAGGAAACCTACCATAAATGGTATAATTTAGGAATGAGCCGAATAGCTCAAAATAGATGTAAAGATGCAATGGAAAATTTTAGTCAGGCACTTAAATACGCTATTACCGATGAAGAAAAGATAATGGCACAAAAAAAGATAGATGAAGTCAGAACAATTCTGGAAAAATCCCAACAATCTAAAGCCATCGCCTCTTTAAAAACTCCAGAAACCCCAGTAGAGATAAAGCAAAAAGTATTAATCAAAGAAAATAAACCATGGAAATTTAATGTAAGTGATATTGCCTCGGTTTTATTGATAGTTATTTTAGGGTTATCCATTTTGCCACAATCAAATTCTATAAAAGCAAAAATTTATCTCTGGCAAAAAAAATATGACCAAGCGGCTTCAATCTATGAAGAGGCAATATCAAAAGGGAAAAAAGTCTGGCTTTATCCAGCATTAGCAGAAATTTATCTGAAATTAGACCAGGTAGATGAAAAGGCTATAAAAGTCTATGACAAAGCGATATTCCTTGATGCCGGTAATCGAAAAATGATTAGAATTGTTGCAGATTATTATATGAAGAAAAAGAGACCCGGAGAACGAGCAATTGAAATTTTTGAAGAGGCATTAAAATTTGACCCAAATAATATTCATATATTGAATATTCTTGGAAAAACATATTGTAATTATGGAGAGGAGGCAAAGGCAATTGATGTTTTTCAAAAATTATATGAATTAGGACATAGAGATGAAACTGTGGTAAAAAATCTGGCAAAGGTATATCTGAAAGAAGATAGATTGGATAATGAGGCAATTCCAATCTATGAGGAGGCAATGAAATACGAACCAGAAAATCATGATTTGATTATTGCCTTGAGCCAGGCATATATAAATCAAGGAATGAGGGATAAAAGAACAGTAGATATTTACAGGAAGTCTGTTGGTTTATGCTCAAACTTAGTCAAAACTTATAAAGAAAAAAATGATTTCGATAAAGCACGGCGATACGCAGAAATAGCCTACAAAATAGTTTATTGCTATTCATCAGGAATAGTCGATAGTTTAGTTCGCGAAAGCGTCATGGGGGTCTTGAATAAATTGTAATTGGTAAGTATTTAACCAGTTATCAAATAAAAAGGAGGAGAAATTAAATTGAAAGAGAATATAAGAGAAAAAATAATGATGATTATATTTATTTTGGGTTTATTATTAACTCAAACAAGTTGTGCCAATCAACAAGTGGAAGCAAAAATACCCAGAAATTTAATTCAATCTTTAAAATCTACGGATGCTGAAGTTCGTAAGCAAACAGCAATTATCTTAGGCGAATCAGGAAATAAAAAGGCAGTAAAACCATTGATTCAGGCTTTAAAAGATGAAGATTGGCAAGTGAGACGAGAAGCAGTCAAGGCACTGGGTAAATTAAAGGATGACCAGGCATTAAAACCGTTAATTGATAAACTAACAGATTCACATTGGGTAGTGCAGGGTAATGCCGCCTGGGCACTGGGTGAAATAGGAGGTGACCGGGCATCTAAAGCTTTAATTACCGCACTATCCCATAAACAACCTTTTGTTAGAGAAAATGCGGCTAAATCAGCTGGCAAACTTAAGATTCAAGAGGCAATAAAACCATTGATTAACCTGCTGAAGGATGAGGATAGTCAGGTTCAACAATCAGCCACTGAGGCACTTTCGCAAATAGGCAATCCTCAACCCCTGATTGAGGCATTGGATAGTAAAAATATACTTGTTCGCTGGCATGCAGGTGAGGCTTTAGGAAATATTGGTGATAAAAATGCAATTAAATATCTCCTGCCTTTATTAAAAGAGGAGGATAAAAATCTTCGACTTAATATCGCCTTTGCTCTTGCTAAATTAGGAAATAATGACGGCATAGAAATGTTAATTAATAGTTTAAAAGAGGAAGACGAAGAGGTAAAAACTTATGCCGCACTTACACTCGGCAAAGTAGGTGATAAAAGGGCAGTAGATGACCTGATTGGACTTTTAAATGATTCAAACATAAATATTAAGGCACAGGCAATATCTGCGTTAGGAAATATAGGAGAGGAAAAGGTAATATCACATCTTATACCCCTCTTAAATGATAAAAACGCATTTATTCAACAATTGAGTAGTAATGCCCTGATAAAAATAGGCGAACCTTCAATAAAACCTTTGATGTTTGGCTTACAAAATGCCAGGGAGAAAACTTTAAAAAACACCATTACAAATACTTTAATAAAAATAGGCACATCCGCTATTACACCTTTAATTGAGCTAAATGAGACTAAGACTATAGAAAATGACGAAACACAATGGTATATCGGAATCGCCTTAGGTGAAATTGGAAAAACAGGCAACGACCAAATTTTTAATTCATTAATTACTACTTTAACTTCTGAAAATTGGTATGCACGAGGCGGGGCAGTCATTGGGCTGGGGAAAATGAAAAATAAACAGGCACTTGAACCATTGATTAAGATTTTAAAAAATGACTCAAATAAAACTGTCCGTATGACCGCGATTGAATCACTGGCTAAAATAGATTATAAAAACAAAAGGATAATGAATGTGTTAGTCTCTGCCTCAAAAAACGATAATGACCCGGGTGTCCGAACATTTGCTAAAGGGATTATTAATGCACTGAAAACGATAAAAGAAAATCAATAATACGAATTTCGTTAGAAACAGAAAACAGAAGATAGATATAAAGTAAAACATTATAATCTGACTTCTGTTCTCTGATAATCAGTGACTCCGAAGTTCTTAACTAACCCAATAATTAATCTTTTCATCTCGATAAATAAGAGATAAAATCATAAGGGCTTCGGAGTTTTTTTATAGCATGACCCCAAATGCCCCCCTAAAATTTCACTCCTACAGAGATATAATGATTCCTGTCCAGATCTCCACGCACTAGATATGCATAGTCTAAAGAATAACCTCGTTCGACAAATCCCAGCCCAGCAGTAAAATCTTTTGTTTCATATCCAAATGCATATCCTACTCTTAGATACACATTTAATTCACACTCTACATTTAAATATTCCATTCCCACATGAGTTTTAATATCATCTCCTTTAGGTTTAACTAAATCTACACCTAAAAGAATATTGTTTGCATTTGGAAGTAGAAATTTATAAGAAGCTCCTGCTCGTATATTGAATGGCAATGGATCTTTTTTCTCACGATATTTTACATCTGACCCAAAATTTTGTCCTGCCACCCCAAAGCTAAGATTTTCTGAAATAAGTAATAATGTCCCAAAATCTATAGCATACGCCTTTGCCTTTATCTCTTCTACCAATTCACTTTGTATCTTTTTAAGATTAATTCCTGCTGATAGATTTTTAGTTAGTTTTAGCCCTCCAGATAGACTAATCACATAATCACTTTCTGCCTTTACCTTTCTACAGGGTTTATTCTCATAATTAATTTCAATATCACCCACTTGCAATGTAGCAATACTTAGACCAAAGACACTATTTTCTTTCACCCTTTGTGCATAGCCTGCAAAACCATGTTTAATATCCAATAGAGTTGAGTAGAAGAAAGCCGCCTCCTTATGGTCAATTAATGACAAGCCTGCAGGGTTAAAGAAGATACTATCTATGCCATTTGGGCAACTAACTCCAATTTCACCTATGCCAGATAGTCGAGCACTTGTGGGAAATTTTAGCACTACCAGAGCAGAAGTTTTATCTCCTGCTTCAGCTTGATGAGTTAATAACATAACCCACCATATTGAAAAAACCAGGATAGTTCTTAAAATTATAAAACTTATCACTGTTATCCCCCTCATTTAATCACCGCTATCTTCTTTATTTCATTGAAATAGCCACAATCAAAATATACCAAATAAATTCCACTGGCAACTATCTCATCATCTTCATCCTTACCATCCCATTTATCCGTATTATGTGGTCCGGCATCCCTATAACTATCTACAACTGTTTTTACCAGGAGACCATCTAATGTATAAACCTTAATTTTTACTTTAGCAGCCCATGAAAGGGTATATCTAAATGTTACTTGTTGTCCTTTTGTTGGGTCAAATAAGTTATCATAGGGGTTAAATTGTGGTCTTAGAGGAGTAGTAGCAGATATTGGTTCAGAATAATTTGAATATCCATAACCATCCCGTCCAGCTATTCGATAGTAGTAAGTAGTATTTTCACTTAAATTTTTATCGTAATATGAAGTGGTATTTGCAACTACAGTGGTTATTGTGCTATAAACTCCATCCACACCCGTTTTTCTTTGAATAGTAAAATCATATTCATCGTCATAGGTATCATTCCAGGATAATTTTATCTCATTCCACCAAATTGCATTAGCAATAAGACCAGTTGGTGTTCCAGGTGGTTTATCGTCAATAGTTTTAAATGTCCAGGTACCTCCTTCAGTGAATGTGCCATTGGTAGCAATGATTTTCCAGATATACCATGTATCATAGGCTAATTGGTGTAAATTATTATAAAAGGTGGAAGTAGTAGTTCCAATTTTATTTAGAGTAAATGAACGAGTTCCAAAATACACTTCATAAGTTACAGTACCACCTGTCCATGACCAGACTAAGTCTGTATCTATAGATTGATTAGTTGCATTGTTTGGGGGGATAATTGGTTGAAGTTCATCAAGTGGCTGAATACCAAAGGTTAAATTTGCAAATACTAATGATAAAAGTAAAACTACTATGAAAACCTTACATTTCATCTTAACAGATATTATATTCTATATTCTTAAAATTGTCAAGGAAATATTGGGGGCATCAGCAATTCTCGGTGAATTTTTAGAGACTGAATTCACCTATGTTGAGGAGAGATAGAGAAAAATATTTTTCGTAAAGATTTTGAGAGGAAAATAAGGAATAATGAGTCTCTATCTAATTTTTCACCGAGAATTTCTGAAAAGAGCCGATTTTTGTTGACAAAGGATAAAATTTGTGGTAAAATATCCTCACAATGGGCACAAATGGATATAATACCCAAAACACTTAAAAAGTAATTTCCTATCAGTTCAGTTCACTTAGCTATTGTTTCAACCCGTGCTGGTAATACAATAGGCGGCGGAGATTGGGGCAAGGATAGACTTGTTTGTGACTGCATGCGAACCCTTATGGAAGATAAACTAATTGAGATTCGCAACCCTAATTCTACTCGTCCGTGGCAGTATGTCCTTGAGCCAGTGAGTGGTTATCTTCTTCTGGCGATGAAGTTATTAACCCAAGGAAAATAAATTTGCTCAAGCCTGGAATTTTGGTCCACTCGAATTGAAAGGGGTGACAACCAGAGTAGTTGGTAGAAAAGGTGATTGAATTATGGGGGCAAGGAGAGTGGAAAGATATAAGTTCAAAGGATGAACCTCACGAAACATCTATCTTGCGGATAAACTGGGAAAAAGCGGCTAACTTACTTAACTGGTAACCAGTTTATACCTGGCAAGAAGCATTACCCAGACAGTTAAGTGGTTTAAGGCATATAAAAATCAAAATGTTGATATGTATGAGGTCTGTGTTAATCAGATTAACCAGTACACAAATAAGGCTGGACAATTAAATATTGAGTGGGCTAGTGCTTTATCACATTAATTTTTGGTAACAGGTTAGCCATCTCTCTCAGATGGCTAAATTGTTACAAAGGAGGGATATATATGTTTTTTAAAAACGATCCGTGGTGGGAAATAAATAAATCCCATTTCTGGGATGGAGATGTGAGTATCTCACAATTACAGTTAGCAAAAGAGCATAATTTCCGAATAAGAAAGTTAATACCTCCAAGCAATCAAAAAGAAAAAATATGTTTAGATGTAGGATGTGGCTCGGGGTTATTCAGTGAACAAATTATAAAAAAGGGATATGATGTAATAGGAACTGATTATGATGAACGAGCAATTAAACTTGCTAAGGAAAGAGGGATTAATACTATTCAGGTAGATGTAGAGAGAGAAAAAATTCCTTTTGAAAATCAAACCTTTGACTTAATTGTATGTTGTGAAGTGATTGAACATATAAAAAACCCTCACAATATGTTAAAGGAAATACACCGAGTGCTAAAAGATGATGGTTTTTTTGTTATTACTACTCCTAATATTGCGTGGTGGTACTTGAGATTAAAAATGTTATTTGGCATTTGGGGCGTAATTGAACCAGACCATATTCGTTTCTTTACCCCGCGTTCATTAAAGGAGTGTTTAGATTTTTTTGGGTTTAAGGTTATAAAAGTAGCTTCTCTTTTCAATCTTCCCCGATTAGGCATCAGGGAATTACCCTATGGTCATTCTATTTCCTATAACTTTGGGTTTCAATGTATTAAGAAAAGGTAGATGATATGGAAAAAGAAAATATGGAGAGATTCAAATCAAAGATTATTTTAGATGATATTGCTCGAATTATTCAAAAGTTAGGTGATAAAATTGAAAGATTAGAAAATAAATCTTTTTTAATCACAGGCGCAAATGGAATGCTTCCCAGTTATATGGTTTATGTTTTGACTCGTTTAAATGATATATATTTTAAAGATAAATGTAAAATTTATGTTTTAACCAGAAACAAGATATTAGATAATGACCGATTAGGTTATAGTTTAAAAAGAGATGATGTTGTTCAAATAACCGTAGATGTCAGTCAACCATTTACTTTCAATTATCCAGTTGATTTTATTATTCATGCTGCATCTAAGGCTTCCCCTAAACATTACTTACAACATAGGCTTGATACTATTTTTGCTAATGTCAATGGAACTATAATTTTACTTGAATATGCTAGGAAAAATCCAATAGAGAGTTTTTTATATTTTAGCAGTGCAGAGATTTATGGAACACCAGATATAAATAATATTCCTACTCCTGAAGATTATATAGGAAGGGTTTCTCATCTCAACAATAGATCTTGTTATGTAGAATCCAAAAAGTTTGCAGAAACTTTATGTATGAATTATTTTTGGGAATTTGGTATTCCGGTTAAGATAGTTCGTCCATCTCATATTTTTGGTCCAGAGATTTCATTAGATGATGGTCGGGTTATTGCAGATTTTATAAATAATGGATTGAATGGACAGAATATTAAATTATTGAGTAGAGGAACTGCGACAAGGACTTTTTGTGATCTTTCTGATGCAACTATTGCTTTTTTCCTGGTGTTATTAGCTGATTATAATGGAGAGGTATTTAATATAGGTAATGATTCTGGAGAAATAAGTATGAAGTCTCTGGCAGAAATGATGGTTAAACTTTTTGATTATAAGATCAAAGTTGAAATGCCGGAAAAAGAACAGACAGATTATATAGTTGAGTCACCAGAGAGAAGTTGTGTTAGTATTGATAAGATAAGAAAAAAGTTAGGGTATAACCCCGAAATTACCTTAGAAGAATGCCTTAAAAAAATAATTGCTTATCATAAAGAAAAAATGTAACCCTTCAGATGGTTGAGTGTCTATGTATCTGAGATACGTAGACCACCAGACACCGAAATACCAATAATGCTGATCAAAAAGCTTACAAAAGGTGTTAAATGATTAATGATATAAAATATTTAGAAAATTTAGCAAAACAGGTTAGAGTTAAAATACTTGATATTATTACCACAGCAAAAAGTTCTCATTTAGGCTGTTCTTTTTCCATAGTGGAGATTTTAATTGTCTTATATTATGAAATATTAGATATAACATTAGAAAACTGGCGTTCAGTTAATCGAGAGCGGTTTATCTTAAGCAAAGGACATGCCTGTGCAGCTCTATACACTGTCTTATGGCAAAAAGGTTTTATTACAGAAGATACCTTGAATACCTATTATCAAAATGGTTCCCTTTTGGGAGCCCATCCCTCCTTAGACACTATTCCTGGAATTGAAGCCTCTACTGGTTCTTTGGGACATGGTTTGTCAATTGGTTGTGGTTTAGCCTATGCTAATAAATTGAATAATCTAAACAAAAAGGTTTATGTCTTAATTGGTGATGGAGAATGCAATGAGGGAACGATTTGGGAGGCAGCCTTATTTGCTAATCACCATCGCTTAAATAACCTGATAGTTATTTTAGATAGAAATAAAATACAGGGTTACGGTTATACCGAAGAGATTATTAAATTAGAACCGCTACAGATGAAATGGCAGTCTTTTGGGTGGAATGTGTTACGAGTAAATGGGCATGATATAACTCTTTTAGTGGAGACATTCAATTCGATACAGAACAATGAAGGACCAACAATAATTATAGCGGATACACTTCATGGGAAATGTGTAGACTTTCTTGAAAATAAATTGGAATGGCATTATCGCTCTCCGACAGAAGAGGAATTTAAAAAAGCAAAGGAATGTTTAGTATAATATTATGAGGACAGCTTTTGTAGATGAATTGTCAAATATTGTTAAACAAGACAAAAATGTTATTTTGATAACCGGGGATATGGGTTATTCTGTTTTTGAAAATTTTCAAAAACAATTTCCCCAAAATTTTATCAATGCAGGTATTTCAGAAGCCAATATGGTAGGAATTGCGGCTGGTTTGGCTTTGGCAGGTAAAAAAATATTTTTATATACCTTCGCCTCATTTGATACGATGCGTAGCTTTGAACAGGTGAGAATAGATCTATGTTATCAAAATCTTAATGTCAATATAATTGGTCTGGGAGGAGGAATTACCTATGGTAAAGAGGGTTCTACTCATCAAGCTTTAGAAGATATTGCCTTGATGAAAAGTCTGCCTAATATGACGGTTTTATGTCCTGGAGACCCTATTGAAACTAAGGCATTAGTCTCAGAAATTATAAAAAGAAATGGACCATCTTATATTAGAATAGGTAAAGCAGGTGAACCTATAGTTTATAACCCAAATCAGAAGTTTGCCATTGGTAAAAATATTAAATTAAATCAGGGCAAAGATGGTACTATTTTTACTACCGGAAATATGCTGGCTTCAGCTAAACAACTTGTGTCTGAATTGCACCAGGAAGGACTCAACCTTAATTTATATCAAGTTCATACGATTAAACCATTGGATAAGAGTATAATAAATGATGACCTGGGGAAATTTATATTCACCATCGAAGAACATTCAGAAGTAGGAGGATTAGGCTCATCTATAGCGGAATTATTGTATGAGAATAGAATCTACTTACCTTTTTTTAAAATCTCATTACCTGATGCCTTTATTAAAGAAGTAGGAACTCAAGATTATTTAAGAAATATTTATGGATTGTCGGTAAGTAAGATGAAAAGTAGAATATTATCACAGGTGAAAAATATATAAAAAGGCAAATTTACGATGAATGAATTAAAGTTATCTATCTTAATACCCACCTATAATCGGGCAAGATATTTAGAAGAATGTCTAAAATCAATTATTAATTCCTATAAGAATGATGATATTGAAATAATTGTTAGTGATAATTGCTCTGATGATGATACGGAGTTAGTTGTCAAAAATTATAGTTCAGATTCAAGGATTAGATATTTTCGGAATAAAGAAAATATTGGCTCTGAAAGGAATTATTTAAGCTTATTGGAAAAAGCAAGGGCTAAATATATATTTTTTCTGACTGATGATGACCAGGTAAAACCACAAGCAATCTCCAAAATAATTAACCTCATTGATAATTCTAATTATGGAATTATTATGGGAGGATATGAAGATTTTGATGATGATAAAAAAGAATGTATTAATATTAATATAAAGCATAAAGAATTTAAGTCCTTTGAAAAAGGGGAAGACGGGTTAATCAACCTCTTTTCTTTAAGTCATATCTTGAGTGGTATAATTGTCAGACGAGATTGTATTGATTTGGCTGAATTTCGAAGTACTATTGGAACTATGTATTGTCAGATGTTCCTGGTAGGAAGTGTGTTAAATAAAACCACATCCTGCTATTTACCTGAAGTTATAGTTATTCATCGAGTTAATAATCAACTTTTCTGGTCACTCTCAAATGATTATAACGCCAGGAAGATATTAGATATTATTGAAAAGGTCTGTCAGGGAGAAAAACTAAAAAAAGCAAAGGGAATTTTGATTAGTCAGCGGGCAAAAGAAACCTTGTCTAATCTTATTTGTGCAAAAAAAGTTTCCTTAGTTAAGTATTTCAAAACCATCTTTATTTTCTTCCAATTTAAGGAATTTAGATTCAATATATTTTTTTGGAGAAGTCTGATTTTATCATTCTTATATACTCAAAAACTTAACACAATGAGAAGAAAAATGCTTAAAATATATCGACCTGTGCGGTGAGGAATTACAAGCAATGTAACCTTTGGGGGGGTAAAATAAGGGGTAACAGTTTAGTCATCTGAGAGAAATGGCTAAACTGTTACAACATCTTCATATCCACATTCCAAAAGGGATAATTATGGTCAAACCTTGATGCAACTTCATACTAAATTGGTCATTTTGATCTAAAACTTGTCATTTTAAAAAATGAAATATCAATAATATCAATGGGTTAGAAATTTAAAGTGGTGAGGTGAACGGTTACTAAAATGTGCAAGGAAATTTTACTTTCCCGTTTTCTCTCATGCTCATTTTGCCTATATCCCTTCCACCGATTACTGATTACCTGCTTTCTTACCAAATCACTTTTATCTTAAAATAAAACGCCTGTGGATGAGGTTCAGAGGATGTATAAGTATATTTAGTTATTAATTCCTTTCCCTGCCTTTTTATTTTTATCTGTCCATAAGTTTCCCTTTTTTCATCCGAACCATATTTAAACCTTGAAGTGAAGGTTATCCCCGGGTTAAAATAATATGTCCACTTCGCATAGGCATAGTCACTAATCTTTTTATCTTCACTGGTATATTTATAATAAAACTTTATATCAAATTTTTCATAATTATTGTCTAACTCAAAGGAATAATTGGTCTTTTTACCTTCAGCCCGGACTATATCTTTATCTTCATATTCAATTTTACCCCTGATTTTTACTCGAGAGGATAATTTGTGCTCAACACAACCCCAGTATGTTTCATCTGTGATAAAAATAGAAGGATGTTTATGGTAATCAACAAATCCTGTAAGTTTTAAGTTCCCTGAACTATACTCTATTTTAGCCTCACCGCCTTTCTCATCCCCTTCTTTTATTTGACTATGGGGATTAATAAAATCTTGTTCATATCTTCTTAATGAGAGCCAATATTTAAAATTACTTATCTTTTTATACCCTCTAAGAAATATTCCAGTGCCTTGATTTTTACTTTTGGCTATTTCTGCGGCAATCTCTGCCGTATTAATCCTTTTCATAAAGTCCATTCCCAGTATTTCAATCCGTTTATTTTCATCTTTAGAATTAAAATTACTGATATAACCTGTTAGTCCAATGTGATTATCGCCTTTTACCAGATTAAGATTGCCTCCCCATAATTCCTCTTTACCATCAAATTCTGATAAAACATTGTTTGGGAATTTACTTAAATCCACACAGGAATAGAAAAAGGCAGAATTTAAGTTATCAAAAGATGTCTCGATGAATATTCCATCTTGAATATCACTTTTTCTGGTCATATCATCCGGAACAACACCCTGGTATGAATTACGATGGGCAGAATTAAAGGTTATCCCTTCACCAAATCGTGCTTGATAATTACCGATGAGGATTTGCGGCCACATTAAATATCTTTTCTTTAATTTAATCTCCTCTTCACGCTGACCGAAACCACCAAGTTTTATATTTTTAGTATAAATACCTAATTTTGTATTAACCTCTGCCTTTTTATTATCCTCAAGGGTTTCGCTCGACCACAAGTCAAACTTTCCTTTCAATAATTCTTCAACCTGAATAAATACCTTAATTTGTTCAAATATATCATTGCCAACGATAGGGATTATATCTAAAGTGGTTTTATAAGGTCTTTGATTATAAATCTGGTAAGCCAGGTCAAAACTTATATTAGGTAATTCTTGAATTTCTGAAGGTTTTGCAGTATTCAAATCAATGGGGTGTTGATAAAGGTAGTTTAAGATTTCATAATCATTCCAGGAAATTTCATTATCAGTATATAATTCCCAGATGTCATTTTCATCCTCAATTTTTATGGTAGGAATCTTGATTTCTCCAAAGGATAAATTATGGCATATCAAAATAAGGAATAGGACTGAGATTAACTTCTTCATAAGTATTCAGTCATTATCATAAACCACTAATGACTAATTGGGTCGAGTAATAGTCAGGACATAATTGTTAAAATATTTATTAGCAACACTTTTAACTTCTTCCTTCGTCACAGCATTTATCTTTTCAATTAAATCATCCCGCCAGTCATAGTTTAAACCATAAAGTTCATATTGAGCGGATAATGATGCCTGGGATGAGTTTGTTTGCTTTAAGTATAATGCCTCCATCACAATGCAGGCTTTTTTTGCTCTATCTAATTCTTCATCTAAAACTAATTCGTTTTTGATTAATTCCTGTTTTTCTTTGATAATTTTTAATGCCTTATCCAGATTTTCAACCGTTGTGGCGGCTTGAATAGCGTAATAGCCCGGGTCTTGTTTGACCTCATTCCAGGCATGGACAAAATAAACTAATTCCTCACCGCGCAAGGTATTATGTAACCAGCCTCCAGGATAACCAATGCCAGAGGTAATGGCATCAATAACCCGCATTGTATACCAATCCTTATCTCCGACCTTCATTCCTGAGTAGCCCATAAAGATTACCGCCTGCTTTTTCTCCGTGTTCATAGTCGCTTCAACATTTGAAGAAAGTGGTTCTTCAACAACTACTTCCGGGAAAGTAATCTCTGCCGGCGCCCACCCTTTAAATTTCTCCAATATTAATTCCTTTGCTATTTTGGGGTCAATGTCACCAAAAACAGTTAGAATGATATTGTTAGGCAGACAATATCTTTTCCAGACATCAACCAAATCTTGCCTTTTTAGATTAGTAATACTTTCTTTTGTCCCGAGTGAGATAAATTGGTAAGGGCTTTTTTTGTAAAATGTCTTTTTGAAAAAGACCTCTGATTGTGCCTTCCAATTATCGTCTAAACTCTCAATATCGGCTAAAATTGCCTTTTGTTCTTTTTTTAACTCCTCCTCGTCAAAAACAGGATTCATCAAAACATCGGCAATTATATCCATAGCCAGGTTAATATCCTGTTTCAGAACTTCTAAGGAGCAATTGAAGTAATCCTCACTACCAGCGGCGTTGATACTTCCACCTATCGAATCTATCTGTTTAGCAATTTGTTCTGCAGTGCGGTTTTTTGTGCCTTTAATCAGCATCCTTGCCATAAAATTAAACACACCATTATTTTGTGCATTTTCATACCGTAGTCCGCCTTTAAGATATGCACCAATATAGACTAATGGCACATTTACATTTTGTTTTAATAAAATGGTCATACCGTTGTCCAAAATTACCTTTTCTACCTTTCCAACCGCAATTTGTTCTTTTGCCGTTTCTGTTTTCTCTAATTTTGCTCCTTTAGGTTTTAGCATTGCCACGGTTAAGGCATCATCATAAAAATATGTATTTACGACCCGTTGAATGTCCTCTTTCGTCACCTTTTTTATGTTTTCTACATAAATTTCGTGAAATAAAGGATTACCCGTATGAAGGACATCTCTACCAATAACATTGGTTTGACTTTGCACGGTTTGATTGGCAAAGACATACTCACTTATTATTTGTGTTTTTGCCTTTTCAAGTTCTTCATCTAAAACAGATTCTTTTTTTAATTTATAAATCTCATCGAGTATAGACTTTTCTGCTTGATGAATATTAGAATAATCCAATGTTGCCTCAATCGTAAAGTCAGCGGCATCATATCGCGGGGTGAAAGATGAGGCAGAAATGCTGTGAACAAGTTGTTTTTTATCCTTTATTTCGCGATATAGTCTTGAGCTCTCCCCTTGACCTAAAATACAGGCCAGGACATCAAGCGGATACATATCCGGATGAGTAATCGTCACGGTGCGAAATCCCATCAATAAATAGGTAAGTTTGACATCTAATTCCTTCTCAACTGTCCTTTTCCCCATTTGTTTTGGGTCAGACTCAATATAAATAGGTGGAGTAGGATTGCCTTTAAAATCGGCAAATGCCTTTTCTATCTTTGTTAATACCTCTTTTGAGTCAAAATCACCAACCGCAACAACAATTATATTTTGAGGGACATACATTCGATGATAGTATTTCAAAAGGTCGTCACGGGTTAATTTTTTAAATAATTCTGCGATGCCAATTATGGGAAAATGTTCAGGATGACGCTGAAACATTGTTTGATTATAGATTTTGCTTAACATCCTTTGCGGGTCATCGTCAATCATATTTATTTCTTTTAAAATTACCCCCTTTTCTTGTTCGATTTCCTCTGGGTCAAAGTTACAATTCAAAATCCAATCAGATAAAAGGTCTATAACCGTATCAAAGTATAGATTTGCGGTAGAAATATAGTAGCAGGTATGGTCTGATGAGGTGTAGGCATTAGATGCCCCGCCGATTGATTGGATAATCTTTTCGATTTCATCCTTGCTGTGATTTTTTGTTGACCCACCGGCAATGATATGTTCACAATAATGTGATATTCCTGCCCCTAAATACTCCTGTTCATAGATACTGCCGGCATTATAGACATAAACTTGCATTGTGGCAACAGGTGCGGCGTGATTTTCCATAATCACCACACGCAGACCATTATCCAATGTAGTTTGAACTATCTGTGCCGCAGAAACTAACTCTTCTGCCAACATCATTAAGGTTATCAATACTGCCATTAAATGTTTCATTGAACAAATCTCCTTTTTTAAACTGATAAGAAATTGCTTTTTGGGTCTTTTGGACCGTGCATTCATTTTTGCCCTTTCTGGGTGGGGGTATTATAGCAGAAATTTTAGTATATGTCAAGAGGCTGACCGAAAATTTTTTAAAAATATCGTAACCGTTAGGAATATAACCACAGAGGCACAGAGTTCACAGAGAATTAAGGAAAGTAGCCACAAATGGATACGAATTAACCTCTGACAACCCATAAATGTAGTGCGAACCTTTAAGTTCGCCTTTTGGCTTGCCAGAAGCGAAGCTAACGCCTCGCACTACAAATCTTTTTGTATTTGTGTTCATTCGTGGTTATATATTCCTTCTGTGTTCTCTGTGACTCTGTGGCTATATCCTGAACGGTTACCAAATTCCAAACACCAAATTCTATTCGTTCAGAGTTCATTGTTTAAGACTCCTCGTTATTCGTTCAACGAATATCGAGGAACGGACTAATTTGGAAATTTGAATTTTGGTCATTGGGATTTATTTGTCCTTTGGAATTTGTGATTTGAAATTTCTTTGCCTCCTTTGTGCCTTTGCGAGAGGAATATTTTTTACCACCGATGACTGACGCATTACATAACGGACACGATTTTTGTTGACATTTATCCAAAAATTTGTTATTCTTCTTTATACAGAAAGCATAGGGCTTCACGAAATTCTCTCACCCAAATATAGAAAAGATTAGAGGTGGAGGACAGATATTCCCCCTTAATAAAGGGGGTTAGGGGGTTGTAAGTATATAAAGGGGGTTAGGGGGTTGTAAGTATGAAGATTCATTACAATCCGAAATTGAAAA
>JBFLYA010000052.1 GCA_040757115.1 bacterium
ACGATCTTGAAGTAAAAATACTCGAATATATCATGCATTGGAACAATTTTTGGGCTCATCCATTTGCATGGACGTATAATGGCAAACCCCTTAAACTGTGAAAGAACTTAGCTAACACGGTACTACTATTTCGCCTGAGTATGATTATACCAATAACAAATTTACAGAAATAGAGACAGTGGTAACCTCTCTTGACCCGAATGATAAATTAGTTAGCCCGCAAAGGTATATTCGAGATAATGAGTTGCTTAATTATACCATTCGCTTTGAGAATCAGGCAACCGCCACTGCCAGTGCTATCCTTATTACCATTGAAGACCAATTATCTTCTAACCTGGACTGGACGACGATGAAGTTTGGTCAGATAAAGATAGACGATACAATCTATACCCTTGAGAATTTTGATAGAGGTAGTTTGGCTTGTAGTTATGATGTAGGGAGTGGAAGTATTCGCTGGGAATTTGACTTTAAGACCGGGGCGCAAGGATTGCCACCAAATATCGTTTCCCCTGAGGGTGAAGGATATGTCAGTTTCAGTGTTAATGCCAAACAAGGATTAGTGGCAGGAACGGAGATTACTAATCAGGCAAGTATTCGATTTGATTATAACCCATCGATGGATACACCGCCAGTAACCAATATCGTTGATTTGAATAAACCAACTTCGACAATGACACCACTGCCTGCAACTCAAAGTAATACCTCATTTGTTGTTTCCTAGACAGGGACTGATACAGCTGGTAATAAATCTGGTCAGATAGAAAATTACACTATCTTCGTCTCGGATAACAATGGCACCTGGACAAAATGGCTGGATGAGACGGTGGCGACATCTGGCACATTTACCGGGATGACAGGACATTCATACAAATTCTATTCTCTGGCCAAAGATAGGGCTAAAAATGATGAGGTAAAAACACCAACAACAGAGGCACAGACAAGTTTAACTATCCCCAGACATCTTACCATAGCCACATTATCTACTACTCAGATACTTGTTGGTCAAACCTTATCACTGACATTGTCTATTTATGATACTTTAGGGAATTTAGTCACTGACTATGTTGGCACAGCCACACTGCAGGATAAATTAGGGGTTCTCGGAGAGGCAGTATTTAATGGCACCGCTACCTGGACAGGTGAGATAATTATTCCACAAATACCTAATGGCGGAACTAATGCCATTATTGTATCTGCCCCCTGGGGTTGGGGATGGAGTGAGCGATATATTGCTTATGGGTTTGGATTACGATGTGGGTGGAACAGTAACCTTATGGACACCAGGGATAGGAACGACAACGATTGGCTTTGGCTCGGGAACATTTATTCAAAGCTGGGACTTCTACATCATCATTAATTGTATCACGCCGGCAAATATTCCTGATAATGGGATAAGGGACTTTGTCCGCGAGATTTTGGCTTATAATGCCTATGATAGAAATACACAAATTACTGGCACTTTTACAAGAACTGCTTATCTTGAAATACCATATCCTGATGCTGACCAAAATGGATTTGTGGATGGAACAGCCGTTAAGGAAAGCACATTACGACTCTATGTCTGGGAAAATGACCAATGGCAGGAGGTGAGAACTTCAGGGGTAGATACACATAGAAATGTTGTCTGGTGTCAGCTCAACCATTTATCAACCTTTATGCCGATGGGGATTTTAGTTGCTCCTTCAACATTAGGCAATGTGGCTGTTTATCCCAATCCATTTAAACCAAATAGTGGCCTGGGGCATGAGTATATTACCTTTGGTAGTAAGCGTGAGATTAATCGGAGACTGACTTCGTATGCGACTATCAAGATTTATACCGTTGCGGGTGATTTAGTCAAGACATTAGAGGTTACACCGCAAGATAATGGGCAGAAGATATGGTATGCGGATAATGATGCGGATTATAAGGTTGCCAGCGGCGTGTATATATACTTGATTACCAATCCACAGGGCGAGAAATGCATTGGTAAGTTGGCGATTATCCGGTAATTTTATCCGCAGATTACGCAGATTTTCGCAGATTTAATAATCTGTGTCCTCTGCGGAGCGTTATATTTCCCCCCAGTTCTTTCCCCAATGAATATCAATCTTTATTGGCACTAAAAATTGTCCTGCACCCTCCATACACTCTTTAACTAAGCCACTTATTTCATCCAGATTTTCTTTTTTAACTTCAAAGATTAATTCATCATGAACCTGAAGAAGCATTTGGGCTTTTTGACGGTCTAATTTTTTATAAATGTTGAGCATGGCGATTTTAATCAAATCAGCACAAGAGCCTTGAATAGGCATATTAACTGCCTGGCGGTATGCAAATTCACGCAATTGCCTGCTTTCAGAGTTGATTTCAGGTAAATATCGCTTTCTTCCCCACAAGGTTGAAACATATCCCTTTAGTTTTGCCTCCTCAATAGTTTTATCAATATAGCTTTTTACCCCGGGATACCTTTCAAAATAGCGACTAATTATCTCATTTGCCTGCGTTGGGCTAATCTTTAATTCCTGACTTAATCCATAGGCACTCATCCCATAGGTAATGCCGAAATTAACAACCTTTGCGGCACGACGCATCTCAGGAGTAACCAAATCCGGGCTGCCACCAAATATTTCAATTGCTGTCTGAGTATGAATATCCTCATCATTGCGAAAGGCATTGATTAATCTTTCATCCAGGCTAATATGGGCTAAAAGCCGCAATTCTATCTGAGAATAATCCGCAGAAAGTAACAGGTAACCTTCATCCGCAATAAATGCCGCTCTTATTCGATTACCCAGTTCGGTGCGAATAGGAATATTTTGTAAATTAGGCTCGCTTGAGGTCAATCTTCCGGTTGCGGCAATCGTTTGATTATAAGAGGTATGAAGTCTATGGGTGATAGGATTGGTCAAGGATATTAATGCCTCAACATAGGTAGATTTTAATTTGGATACCTCTCGATATTCCAGAAGTTTATCTGGCAATTCATGATAACAACTTAATTCCTTTAAAACCTGTTCATCAGTTGAAAATCCAGTTTTAGTTTTCTTTTTCACCGGCATTTTAAGTTTCTCAAATAATATAAATCCCAGCTGTTTGGGTGAATTAATATTAAATTCTGTTCCCGCAAGGATATAAATCTCCTTTTCTAAATCATTCAACCTTTTGCCAAATTCTTGCGAAAGTTCTTTAAGATAATGAATGTCAATTTTGATACCATCCTGTTCCATCTGTGCCAGGACATCAACTAATGGCATCTCTATTTCTTCAAACAAAGAGATAAGATTTTCTTCATTTAATCTGAATCTTAGTATTTCATCACCTAGTCGATGTATAAAATCTGCATTTGAGCAGGCATACTCTCCTACCTGCTGAATTTCTACAGCAGATATAGATGTTCCCTTAGCCATTATATCTTTAGCCGAGGGTTTAGTAATTCCATAATAATTTAAGATTATCTCTTCTAAATTATGTTTTGCCGTAGAATTTATAAGATAGGAAGCAATCATGGTGTCGAATTTTGTTCCTTTGAGTCTAATTCCCTGATTAGTTAGAATAATTAGTTCATATTTAATATTTTGCCCAAGTTTCTTTGTATTCTTTGCTTCTAAAAAAGGTTTTAGTGCCTCCAGAACATATTCCTTTTTTAACTGTGGGGGTGCTCCCGGATATTCATGTGCAATAGGAATATAGTATGCACAATAGGGTTTGAGGGAGATTGCAATTCCAACTATTTGAGCATTCATAGGATTTATAGCGGTAGTTACTAAATTAATACTAAATGAAGAGGTATTTTTCAGGGAATTTAGTAATATTTGAAACTTATCTTTATCCGCAATTATATGATAGTCTCCTGACACCTCTTTTTTATACAGCCCAAGTTCTTTCAGGAGTTTTTTAAATTCTAATCTATTCAGTATTTCAAATACTTTTTCTTTGTCATAATCTTTTATTTTACAGGCTTCTAAATCTACCTCGATAGGAACATTGGTATCAAGCGTAACCAATTCTTTACTCATAATAGCACTTTGTGAGTGTCCGTTAATGTTTTCACGAAGGTTTTCATTAGAAACCTGATTAAGATTATTAAGTAAATTTTCTATGCCTCCAAACTGCTGGATGAGTTTAACTGCCGTTTTTTCGCCTACTCCTTTGATTCCTGGAATATTATCTGAGGTATCTCCAGACAGACCGAGGAGATCAATGATATTATGAGGTTGGACACCAAATTTTTCATTAACACCCTGAACATCATAAAGCACCGTTTCTGATAGCCCTTTTTTAGTTGCCAGGACCTTTATTTTATCATCCACAATTTGCAAAATATCCTTATCCCCGGAAACGACAACTATTTCATCTACCTCATTCTCATACCTTTTGGCTATTGTGCCAATAATATCATCTGCTTCATATTCACCCTTTGCAAATATGGGGATATTAAATGCCGAGATGACCTCCATAATAAGTGACATCTGGGATTGCATTTCACCAGGCATCTTCTGTCGTTGAGCTTTATATTCAGGATATTTTTTATGTCTAAAGGTAGGGACTTTAGAATCAAACACAACTGCCAGGTATTCTGGCTTTTCTTCTTTGATTAATTTTAGGAGCATAATGGTGAAGCCGTAAACGGCATTGGTGGGTATGCCTGTAGAAGTTGATAATAACTTAATAGCATAAAACGCTCGATAGATTAAACTATGCCCATCTACTAAAAATAACCTTTTCATTAAATTTATTTCAATTTTACCATTTAATAAAGGTTCTGTCAATAGAAAAATTGGTAACCGTTCAGGTGGTAATTTACCGCAGAGACGCAGAGAAACAGAGAGGAAAATATCTTTTTTTTCGTGTTTTTCGCGTTTTTCGGTGTTTAAAAAGGCTTAAAAACAGTTAGTCAAAAGTCCGTATTAAAAGATTAATAAACAACGAAAGACCCGAAATGCACAAAAAAAAGGAAATTTCTGTCTCTGGTGAATAGATTTTAATTTTTTCTCTGCGTCTCTGTGTCTCTGCGGTGAACGGTTACAAATTGAAGATGTGGCTATTTTTCTGTTGACAATTCTAATAGGTTATGATAACCTAAATAGGAAGTTAGGGGTGTGTGTAATAAAAGCAGGTAAAATTGGACACGCCCCCGAAGGTGAGATAAATTATGAGCACTAAAATAGGTAATCCAGCGGATGTGGAGGGGATGTTTGAGGTAATAAAATTAATAGAGGAATTACGCGATATATTTCGGCAAACCGCTCCACTCCATATTCTCAATTCTCAACAAAAACAACAGGCAAAACAATTATTATCCACGGCTAAAAATATACTGGATAAGGTAGAAAAGTCCCTGTGCGGTTATAGCGATTATTAACTGGAAGTCTACATAGGATAATACCCATAAATAAGGCATGAGAATAATCGTTCCGTTAGGAACATAATATCGGTAGGAATAGATAGACAAATCAATCAGTTCCGTAGGAACGATATATTGGTAGAAAATTTATGGAAAGCCATTTACCGATATATTGTCCCTATGGGACAATATTTGTATGATATTTATTTCGTAACTATTCACCATTCACAATTTCTTCCCTAAATTTCCTTAATAATGGTGAATGG
Organism: bacterium; assembly: GCA_040757115.1. Classification (NCBI taxonomy): domain Bacteria; species bacterium. Next base: position 5,593 of record JBFLYA010000052.1, read on the forward strand.
TGAATTGTCAATTGTGAATTGTGAATTATCACTCTTCACGGTGTCAAGCAAACCTGGCCCAAGAGTTCGATGCACCGCTATAGCGCATCCAATGACTCTATTCGATAATTCATCAAATTTCACTTCGTGCTCTCCGTCCCCTTCGTGGTGAATAGTTACTTTATTTCTACCGATATGTTGTCCCTATGGGACATTATAGCGGTTATTAACTGGAAGTCTACAGAGGATAATGCCCATAAATAAGGCAGGAGAATAATCGTTCCGTGAGGAACATAATATCGGTAGTCTTACCATGAGAATAATCGTTCCGTTAGGAACATAATATCGGTAGGAATAGATAGACAAATCAATCAGTTCCGTAGGAACGATATATTGGTAGAATTAAAGAGATGGATGTTTGTTCAAAATCTTTCTTTTTTTCTGTGAATAGGCTGAAGGCGAAAGGCTTAAGGCTGAAGATTTTTTATCCTATATCCTTCAGTCTTCAGCCTACTTTTTACTTTCTCCTCCCTTTTATCCGTGCTCATCCGTGTTAATCAGTGGCTAAACAGTTATCTCATCTCTAATTTGCTTCACTACTTTGATGGGATTTTCGGCGGCGATTATCGGTCTGCCAACCACGATAAAATTTGCTCCTGAGTCTATCGCCTGTTTTGCCGTTGCTATTCTTTTTTGGTCATCCAGGATACCGGCAGGTCTAATTCCTGGTGTAACAATAATAAAATCTTGTCCACATTCCGTTCTAATCGCCTTAATCTCATGACTTGAGGCAACTACTCCATCAAGTCCTGATGATTTGGCTAACCTGGTTAAAGTAATCACTTCATCATTCAAATCCTTTTCTATCCCAATTTCTTCAAGCACATCTGAATCTAAACTTGTCAGGATAGTTACTCCAATGACTAATGGTTTTGGTTGAAATTGTGCAAGTGTTTTAACTACACCTTGCATCATCTCCTTGCCGCCGAGGGTATGAATAGTGAACATAAAAATACCTATTTTAGCCACTATTTTTGTTGCAGAAACCACCGTATTTGGAATATCGTGATATTTCAGGTCTAAAAATACCTTACCACCTTTGTCATGAACCATTTTAACCGCCTCAGGTCCTGCGGCTGTAAATAACTGAGCCCCAACCTTAAAAATTGTAACATAATCTTTTAATTGGTTCACTAATTTTTCTGCGTCTTTCAAATTATCAACATCTAAGGCGACAATTAGCCGTTCTTCTGATTTTAGTTGCATTATTACCCTTCCTTTTTTTCTCCTGGTCAGAGAAATCGGTCTAACTTATTCGATTAGTCTGGCTTTTTTATTTTCTCTCAAATAATTTTCTATCCCTGCAATAATCTTTAACGGGACTTGCGGGTCAACGAAATTTGCCGTGCCGACTGCGACTGCGGTTGCTCCAGCAATGATGAATTCTAAGGCATCGGTGGTGTTCATAATTCCGCCCTGCCCAATAATGGGGACATGGACGGCCTTTGCGACCTCAAAGACCATTCGGAGTGCAATTGGTTTGATTGCTGGTCCGGACAACCCACCAGTAATATTAGCCAAAATAGGTTTTCGGGTATTAACATCAATCGCCATTCCCATGATAGTATTGATTAAAGAGATGGCATCTGTGCCCGCATCTTCGGCGGCTCTGGCAATTACTTTTATATCCGTAACATTTGGAGATAGCTTGGTGATTAATGGAACTTTGCTCACCTGACGAACATTGCTTACCACTTGATATGTCAGGGAGGAATCCTGCCCAAATTCCAATCCCCCTTTTGCCACATTCGGACAGGAAATGTTAATCTCCAAACCATCTACTAATCCATCTAACCTTCTGGCTAATTCAACATATTCCTCAACCGTCTTCCCGGCAATATTGGCAATCAGCGGGGTATCGAATTGCCGCAGGTAGGGTAATTTTTCCTTGATGAATTTTTCTACCCCGACATTTTCTAAACCAATGGCATTAAGCATTCCGCAGGGAGTTTCTACAATGCGAGGTGGAGGATTACCCTGGCGTGGGGCTAATGTAATTCCTTTACTCACAATTGCCCCGAGTTTATTTAAATCAATCAATTGAGCGTATTCCTCGCCATATCCAAATGTGCCGGAGGCAACCATCACTGGATTTTTCATCTTTATACTGGCAATATTTACTGTTAAATCAGGGTTCATTCTTTTCTCCAATCGCCTATCCTCATGAAAAAATAGTTCACACCTTATTTCTTCAATCCTGAACCTTCCCGAATAATCGCGACCGTTCAGGTGGTAATTTACCGCAGAGACGCAGAGGAACAGAGAAGACATAGAAATAAAGTAACTATTCAGCCATTGATTAACACGAATTAGCACGGATAAAAAAATAAAATCAGTGTTTCATCTATGTCCATCTGTGGCTGAATAGTTACCAATAGATTTTAATTTTTTTTCTCTGCGTCTCTGTGTCTCTGCGGTGAACAGTTACGAATAATCGCATCAAGCATAAGTGCTACTCGCCTGGCAGATTTAACATCATGCACGCGAAGGATATTTGCTCCATTTAATATCGAAATTGCCACTGTCGCCAGAGTCCCTTCTAATCGCTCTTCAACCGGTAAGTCCAGAATTTTACCAATAAACGATTTTCGTGAAGTGCCAATTAAAATTGGTAAGCCAGGACTTTTGAATTCTCTTAATCTTCTTAAAATCTGTAGATTATGCTCCACCGTCTTCCCAAATCCTATTCCGGGGTCGATAATAATCTTTTCTTTATCTATTCCAGAATCTTGAGCAAATTTAACTCTTTCTCTAAGATAAAGTATAATTTCAGAAACGACACATTTATATTGAGGGTTTTCCTGCATATCTTGTGGTGTGCCTTGAATATGCATCAAGACAACAGGGACTTTATATCCAGCGACTACCTTTGCCATATTCATATCAAATTTTAAGGCACTAATATCATTAATGATATGTGCCCCTTCAGCCAAACAGGCTTTTGCGACCTCTGATTTATATGTATCTATGGAGAGCGGTAAATCAATATTTTCTTTAATAAGCCTTTTTACGATTGGTATGAGTCTTTCTAATTCTTCTTTTACCGAAGACGGTTTGGCTCCCGGGCGTGTAGATTCCCCACCAATATCAATTATATCTGCCCCTTCTTCCTTCATCTCAAATGCCCTTTTAATAGCCTTTTCAGGTTCATCATATTGTCCACCATCTGAAAAAGAATCTGGCGTTACATTTAAAATACCCATAATAAAAGTTCTTTGGGCAAGGTTAAATTGGTATTTTCCACAGACTAACTTGAAGTCATCCTTAATAAAATTATTTAATACCTCTTCAATCTTATCGGCGAGGTCAGATAGTCCAAAATATTGGGATTGAAGTTTGCTGATTAATCTTTGATAATGTTTTAAGCTACCTATGAGCAGGACATCTGTGGTTTTGCAGTTGAGAGAGATGGCGTCTTTAGTTAGAGCCGCCTCACCGCCGATGGAAAGCATTTCTTGTTTAAGGATAAGGGCAGGTTTTAGAGCAACATCTTCTAATTTTATCACCCGGCATACTGCTTTTTTCGCCATTAAATCAATTCCTTTAGGGTCAACACTTATCTTTTTCATCTCATCACAGATTTGTTTTTCATTATAGATTTCTAAAACTCTGATTTTATAATCATTCATTTCGTTATCACCTCATAGAGGGTAGTTCAGGGTAACCTTTGTCAACTTTTATCTCTTCAAAAACTTAAATAACGGTAGTCTTTGCGTTTTAAATCGCCTATTTTTATCAAACAGGTGATATTGAATAGGTTCACTGCCATAAATACAGAGATTTTTATATCTATCGGTATTTTGACAAAAACAACAAATGCCATTTTCCTTAGGTTTAGCAAGGCATTCGTTATCGCAATAAAAACAATCAGCGATAAATACGATAATAGCCCAATAAAAATCATCCTTTATATCATAAATTTGCTCTTTTGATAGATTAAGTTTATCTTCTTGATTTAATTTATTAATCTCGTTTTCAAAACATTCCACAAGATGCCCACCTGTCCTGACCGCAAAGAAATCACCCAGAGTTTGCTCTGCTAATTCTTCTGGAAAATCTTCAATAGTTATTCCATTCAGGAAGATTTGCTTTTCAAATAATGCACTTCCATCCTCAATATAATTAATTGGACATCGCACTTCACAGCTATAGCATCTATTTACCTTTTCGTAACAAAGCGGGATAATGTTGTTAACTAATTGGTCTATAAGTATTTTGGGTGAAATAAATAAATTAGAAATCTTTGGCAGAAAATTATTAACTATTGCGCCCGTAAGATTGGCTACTTCGAAGACAAAATTATCAATTTTGGTTGGTTTTTTGGGGTCAACATATCTTTTTAGAAATTCTTCTCCCGATATAAGAATAGGAATCTCTTTTTCTAATATTTCTTTTTGGTTTGTCTTTTGTAATTCATAGAATTCGCCTTTAACTAAGTAAGGGCAATTTTGTGGGCAGTTGATTTCAATTGTTCTTTTTTTACCACAGCATAAAGAGCATATCTGGTTATTTAATGCCGGACACCATCTTTTAGCCTTTGTATTTCCACAAGATAGACAAATAGTTTCCATAATTTTCCCCTCCCGATTAATTTTTAATTTTAAATCACCCAGATTGGTATTTTTTAGAAAGTTCTGCTATTCCACACGAAAAAAAAGATATTTTCCTCTCTGCGAACTCTTGCGTCTCTGCGGTAAAGGATTACCTGAACGGTTACGATTTAAGATATAGTCATTCTGGGTCATATAAGTCATAATGGCACCCCTTCACTTAATGCTATTCGGACGAATGGATTGGATGTATCTTTAGCTATGACAAGGTCAATCTTCTGCTCGCCTAATAATTCATAAAGATTCAGGCGAATTTTTCTTTTATGCTCATTAGTTAGTTTGTTTGACCAGATAAGGATATCTATATCTCCACCCCTCTGGGTATCATCTACCCGTGAGCCAAAGAGATAGATTTTTGCCTCCAGGTCTATCTTCATAATGGTAGATTTAATTGCACTTATTTCCTCAGATGATAATCTCATAAGAAACACTCACTATCCTGCGTCGGCTTACAAAAGGGAATAACAAACAGTTTGAAATTGCAGGCTAACCACCACTTTGTATCTATCATTTTTTATCCAGTCTTTCGCAGATTAAGGAGCTTGAAAGAAGGGCATGTCTTAATCGTTCTTTCTTAATATTAGGGTATCTAATCATATTAATTGTATGGTAAAGAAGTCCAATATAGTATTCATAAATGTTGTTGCATGGTTGAACAAAACTATGTGCCAGATTTCTCAAATCCTGGATAACCGCAAAAGCTTTGTTAAGTTCTTCAATAGGACTTTTAAAACTGTATGGTTCATCAAATTGCTCTGGACTAACTAAAGATTTTTCAAATTCATATAGGGTTTCTATATTGCTTGTTTCAAGGTAGTTAAATTTAATGTCAGCCTCTAATTCTACAAAGTCTCTTAAGATGTGTCCATAACCCGTTCTGAAAAAATCAATCAACCATGTATGCCCATCCTCATCAACCAGGATATTCTTTCCATTCAAATCACCGTGGGTACAACAGCGATAAGTAGGAAAAGAAAAAAGTTTATCCTTTAACCAAACAACCGGGTTAATAAAATCTTTTTCTAAACCCGAAAAGTTAATCAGATGTTTTCCTTTATACTCTGAGAATATCTTTTTAAGGGCGTCGTCTAAGTCTTTCTGGTCACATCCTAATTGTTTTTTATATGACTCCTTAAGATTCAAATCTTGCGGATTACCTTTATTGCGATACCACAATTCACAAGTCTCTTTAAAAAGATCCTTCAAGACCCGGGTAATATTCACTTTATCGTTTTTACCATAGTATGTTCTAAAATCACAAATATCTTTGAGGGTTCTACCAACAAGGGTATATCCTATTCCACCAAAATTTTGGGTATAAACAACTTCTCCTCTCTTAGTGCATCGCCGGGTCAGATATGGTGCTACATAGTTGTCATAGTTTCTCTCTTCTGTCTCGATTGCCTTCCGTCCTCCAAATTTAACCACAAGAGGAGCACCTACTCCCTGGTCACTCCGACCTGGTGTTACCCAAACTACCCCTGTTCCACTGTAGCCCTTTGATGATAGAACAGAGATGATAATCTTATGTTCTTTATAAAACAGCCTTTTAAATATTTCTCCTAACTCTCTACTCATCCTCTTTTTTTCTTCCTCAGAGTCTTTCCCTTTGATAAAAATTTCCTCCAGCAAAAATTCAAAAGCCTTTTCATCTTCTAAATTGGTAATAGTTACACCTGAAGAAAGTTTCTCTTCCAACCTGACTTTAAGGTTAAAATTAATCTTTATCACCTTATTGAAAGCATCTTCGATTGTCTCTATCAAACTTGAAGGTGGGTCCTTTTTTGAAATATAATCAAATGCAATTCCTCCAAAACGAGGACTTCTTGCCATTCGCCCTGTTTCATAACTATCAAATCCTGTCAAGATAATCTTTGGTATAATTGAATCAATTCTCTTTGCCAACTCTATTCCGCTAGTGTCTTTATCATCATTATGGTCGATGAGTTTTAAATCAATTACTGCTAAATGAACCCGTTCCTTTTTTAACAATTCCTTTGCCTCATCTGGGCTCCCCGCTGAAAAAACCATATATCCTTGTTGTTCTAAATTAAACTTCCACGCATCCAATTCTGAAGATTCATTATCAACTAATAAAATTCTTTTTTCCATACTTATCCCTCCTTATTTATGAGCCAGAGAAGGTTTTATTTTAAGCCCTTCTTGTATAGTTTTTAGCAATTTACTCTCATCAAACGATTTGCTCAGATAGTCAATAGCCCCTATTCTAAAGATATCTCTTCCTTCTTTCCATGAAGGAGAAGCCGAGACAACAACTACTCGTTCCTCCGGGTGTTTTTCTAAAATTCGCCTGAGAGAGACTGTTCCGTCTGGACCTGAAACATAAAAATCTAAAAATACTAAACCATATTTTTGAGAATCTAATTTTTTTAGAGCTTCATCTTCATTATGAGCTATATCCAATTTGTAACCGTGGGTAGAAAGCATCTTTTTGAAAAATTCTGACCACCAGGGTTTATCATCTATGAGTAAAATTCTTGCAATCCTTTTCATCTTCATCTCCTTTTGATAGGCAAGTAGAGGGTAAATGTTGTTCCTTTTGACCCTGTTGATGTTAACTTTATATTGCCTCCATATTTTAAAAGGATGGTCTTTACCAACAGTAAGCCAACACCATTTCCTTTTGCTCCTCTGACTTGGTTTTTAAAAAGTTGAGATTTAATCTTTTCTGGTATCCCACCGCCTGTATCACTAACTTCTATTAAAATTTCACCTTTTTCTTCTTTACAAATAATAGTTAATTTTCCTTTCTCTGGCATTGCCCTCAGGGCATTTTTGATTATGTGCTCAAAGGCAATTGTCAACCAGGTATTACTGGCAATTATACGAGTCAATTCTTTTGATGGCTTTGGACGATTGACTTTAATCTTCAGCGGGGGATTGCATTTCTTAATTACAGCATCAAATATCTCATCAATAGAAACTTCTTCTTCTACATCCTCAGATGGTAGATCAGGTGCTATCTTTATTATTGCTTCAGCATCCTCATCTATTCTCTTAAGTCTGTCAAGGAGAACCTCTTTCGAAAGAGCAAATTTTTTTTCAAGTGTATATACATTTGTCCTTATGGCATTAACCTTTTGAGTTATATCGTGCATCCAACTTGCCTTTACAATACCCAACCAGGCAAGGGTATTAGCTGCTGAAAGTTGGTCTTGAGCCTCCTGTAGTTCTTGATACTGTCTTGCCTTTTGGATAGCAATTGATGCCTGACCTGATAGTAACTCAATAAATTTCACATTATCTTCATCAAAGGCATCTAAAATAGAATGTTCGAAATTAAAAACCCCTATTAATTCTCTTTCTTTATTTAGAATAGGAACTGCTATCTCAGATTTAGTAGAAGGATTAAAGGAGAGATACCGTCGGTCTTTATTTACATCGGGAATTCTCATAGTCTTTTTCTCCTTTGCTGCATAGCCAACAATTCCCTCTCCAATCTTTATTGGATTCCAAGATTTTTCTGTTTCTAAACCTCGCCTAACTTTGGCTACTAATAATTCCCTCTCCTCAAGCAACCTTGCACTTGCTGAATGAGCACCCGTCTTTTCTAACCCCTTATCTAATATTAACCCTAATATTTCCTTTATATCTAAAGTTGAATTGATTACTTTCCCAATTTCATAAATTGCATTTTGAATCTCAAATTGCTCAGCATTGTGAATAGCAATTACTGCTTGTCGAGAAAGAGATTCAATCAAACGTTTATCATCTTCATCAAAGGCACTAACTTTTGGACTCTCAAGATTAAATATTCCTATCAATTTCTTCTCATCACCCAGTAATAAGGGCACGGCCAATTCTGATCTTACCCCTGGAATCATTTCTATATACCATTCCTTCCACCTTTCTTCTGTAACATCTCGTATTAAAAGAGATTTCTTTTCTTTTGCAACTAAACCAGTAATGCCTATCTCACCAATCTTTGCTCTTTTATCCTTTCTCTCTTCAGGTACTCCAATACTTTGCTTGATAACTAACTCTCCTGTAGATTTATCTATAGACTGAATCATAGCATAAATTTTTACATCTTTATGTCTTTTTGCAATTAGCTCAACCCCTTTATTCAAAATTAGTTCCAATACCTTCTCAAGATTTAATACAGAACTAATAATTTCGTCAATGTGTTGTAATGCCTCAAGTTCCTTAACTCTCTCACTCAATTTTTTATCTGTTTGGTCAAATAGTCTTGCATTATTAATGTCTATTGCAGAAAAATCTGCTAAAGCCTCAAGGAGTTTTTGATTATTCTCATCAAAAGCACCAATATTCGGGCTTTCAACATTAAGCACACCTATTAATTTATCTTGAAATATCATTGGGACGGCTAACTCTGATTTCATATTGGGAAAGACCTCTATGTAGCCTGAATCTTTAGCCGTTACATCAGAAACCAGAATCGTTTTTTTCTCTTTGGCTGCCCTACCAGTAATCCCCTCTCCAATCTTCTGAGGCGGTGTTTTTACTCCTTCTGGAATAATTACATTATAGGTTAATTCAGTCTTCTCTTCATTCAACATCCCTAAGGTTCCATATTTAGAATCTGTAAGTTCTAATGCCTTTTGAAGGATAAGTTTTAGAACTTCTTCCAACTTGAGTTCAGAGGTCAATATCTTTCCTATCTCATAGAGAGTTTCAATTTCTTGAACCCTTCGGTTAAGTTGAGTTTGACTTTTCTCTGTCATCCTTGTTCTCCTGAAAATAGGAAGTAGAGAGTAGAAAGTAAAGAAAACATCACTCCTCACGCTTATCTCCCTATCTCCCACCTTCTATCTCCTACCTACTATTTTCATCCTCATTTGTGAGCCAACGGTTCATGGCCGTTCTCCTGAAAATAATATATCAATAAAATAAAAAAAAGTCAATCCTTTTTTAAAGGAGGTCTTTTTAAATGATGTTCTGTATTCTGTTCAAAGGTGTAGGCTACTTGTAATAGTTTCTCTTCTCCAAATAATGGGGCTAAAATCTGTAGTCCAACAGGTAATCCATCCTGTGTCCATCCAGAGGGAATAGATATCCCCGGGACACCAGTTAAATTAGCAGAGATTGTAAGAATATCAGATAAATACATTTGAATAGGGTCAGATACCCTGGAGCCAATCTTAAAAGCAGGTGTTGGTGAAGTTGGGGTAATTATAACATCACATCTTTTAAATACCTCTTCAAAATCTTGCTTAATCAATGTCCTTACCTTTTGTGCATTTAAATAATAGGCATCATAATATCCCGCAGATAAGGCATAGGTGCCAAGCATAATCCTTCTTTTGACCTCATTTCCAAAGCCTTGTGTTCTTGTCTGCTCATACATATCCATCAACTCTTTTTCTGGAACCCTAAGTCCATACTGAACGCCATCATATCGAGCTAAGTTAGAGCTCGCCTCTGCTGGGGCAATAAGATAATATACTGCCACACAATAGTCTGTATGGGGTAGGGATACTTCTAACACCTCTGCCCCTAACCCTTCCAACAATCTAATTGCTTTGTCAATACTTTCCTTAACCTCAATATCTATCTCTTCTCTAAAATATTCCTTAGGGATACCAATCTTTATTCCTGAAACATCATTGATTAAAGATTTAGTATAATCTGGTGCAGGAATGGGAGTAGATGTAGAATCATTTTTGTCATAGGTGCAAATAAGATTAAGAAGTAAGGCACAATCAGTAACATCTTTGGTAATTGGTCCAATTTGGTCTAATGAGGATGCAAAGGCAATTAATCCATATCTTGATACCCTGCCGTAGGTAGGTTTAAATCCTACTACGCCACACAAAGCCGCTGGCTGGCGAATAGAACCACCGGTATCAGAACCTAAGGCTAAAATTGCCTCATCTGAAGCCACAGCCGCCGCAGAACCACCACTTGACCCCCCTGGTACTGTCTCTAAATTCCATGGATTTTTAGTAGTCCCAAAGCATGAATTCTCAGTAGAAGACCCCATGGCAAATTCATCCATATTGGTCTTGCCGATGATAATTGCACCTGCTTCTTTTAATCTTTGAATGACAAAGGCATCATAAGGGGGGATGAAATTGTAGAGGATTTTTGAGGCACAGGTAGTTTTTATACCTTTAGTGCAAATGTTATCCTTAATGGCAATGGGAATGCCTGCCAACGGATGTATCTGTTCTCCCTGGGCTATTTTTTTATCTACCTCTTTTGCCTGCTCAATTGCCTCATCAAAACAGGTGGTGATGTAGGCATTTATCTTTGAATCTAAAGCCTCAATTCGACTAATGACGGATTCTGTTACCTCTACTGATGTAACTTCTTTGGATTTAAGCAGGTTATGAATTTTATGTGCAGTTAGGGATGCTAATTCACTCAATTTTTTCACTCTCCAATTATTCGTGGCAATTTAAAGAACTGAATTTTCGTAACCGTTCATTTTATTATACCATTGATTCCTTGTAAATGCAACAATTTTTATTTCACCAGGGTAATGCGTCAGTGAAATGGGGGAACGATACTAACCACGAAAGCACGAAATAAAGAAAATGTAACCGTTCAGGTAATCCTTTACCGCAGAGACGCAGAGAAACAGAGAGGAAAATATCTTTTTTTCGCGTTTTTCGGTGTTTAAAAAGGCTTAAAAACAGTTAGTCGAAAATAAATATTAAAAGATTAATAAACAACGAAAGACCCGAAATGCACAAAAAAGGAAATTTCTGTCTCTGGTGAATAGATTTTAATTTTTTCTCTGCGTCTCTGTGTCTGTGCGGTGAACGGTTACCAATATTACTTCCATAAATTTCTATCTAAACTGCGATATTGGATGGCTTCAGAGATATGTGTGGCGGTGATTGTATCTGTGTTTTCTAAATCACTGATGGTGCGGGCGACCTTTAATACTCGGTCATAAGTACGGGCTGAAAAACCTAATTTATCAATCGCTGTCCGAAGTAATTCTTTCCCCTGGTCTTCTACCTGACAATATTTTTTAATCTCACGGGGTCCCATTTGACTATTAGCATAAACCTTTTGATGAGATGAATCTCTTTGTCGTTGAATCTGACGGGCTTTATTGATTCTTTCACGGATGACCGTTGATGATTCTTCTTGAGTTTCCCCTTCAAGGTCTTTATACTTCAGACCGGGCACTTCAATATGAATATCAATTCTATCCCACAGCGGCCCTGATATTTTCGCCAGATACTTTTGTATTTGAGTTGGGGTGCAACTACATTCTTTTGATGGGTCGGTTAGATTTCCACAAGGACAGGGATTCATTGCCGCAACCAACATAAATGAGGCGGGAAAGGTAAGCGAAGTGCTTGCCCGTGAGATAGTTACCAGACCATCTTCTAAAGGCTGTCTTAGTGATTCTAAGACATTGCGGGGAAATTCTGGCAGTTCATCAAGGAATAAAACACCATTGTGAGATAAACTTATCTCTCCTGGTTTAGGAACCTGGCCACCGCCGACTAATCCGGCATCTGAAATGCTGTGATGTGGTGCTCGAAAAGGCCGCGTCGTGAGTAAAGAACATTGATGAAAGACTAATCCGGCAATGGAATGAATCTTGGTTGTCTCAATCGCCTCGGATAATGATAATTCCGGTAAAATAGTTGGTATGCGTCTGGCTAACATTGTTTTCCCTGAACCTGGTGGTCCTATCATCAAAATATTATGTCCTCCAGCACAGGCAACTTCTATTGCCCTTTTGACATGAGCCTGTCCTTTTACCTCACAGAAATCTAAATCATATTTAGAGGTTTGAGAAAATAAAGCCTTAATATCTACGATATGCGGAGAGATACTTAATTCACCCGCAATAAATTTTACTGTTTCATATAATGTTTTAACTGGATAAACATTTATTCCTTCAACTACAGCGGCCTCTGGGGCATTGGCAAAAGGAACAATCAGGTTTTTAAATCCAGCCTCTTTAGCCGAGGAAGCAATCGGCAGTGCTCCTTTAATCGGTTTGACCGCTCCATCCAGGGATAATTCACCAACAATGAGATATTGAACTAAGGCTGTGGCAGGAATTTGTTGGGTAGTGGCAATCATCGCCAGGGCAATTGGCAGGTCAAAAAACGCACCTTCTTTTTTTATCTCGGCTGGGGCTAAGTTGACAACAACTCTTTTATTATACGGAAATTGACATTGCGAATTAACAATAGCAATCTTAACACGCTCTTTGCTTTCTTTCACCGCAGAATCAGGTAATCCCACAATATTAAAATAAGGCATAGAACCAGTGGCATTTACCTCGACCGTAACAATATATCCATCTATACCTGATAATCCAGCACTATAAGATTTGGCTAACATTTATTCCTCAAGAAAAGGTTATATACCGTTTCGCCTTTTCTCTCATCTCCTTTATCCTCAAATTCAAACAATTTCGCCCCATTGAAAGTAATAGAAAACTCCTTCTTTAATCTTTCTATCATCAAATATTTCTAACAAACGATTCTCCATTTAATTCTTACTCCTCATAGAGTTCTGCAAAACTAAGAAACTGTAGTTTTTAAGCGGGTATTTAAAAACCTCTATTTTTATCAATTTCCTCCAAAGAGCAAAATGCAAAAAGCAAATATAAAAATTACATATCAAAATGTAAAATTATCCGACCTGTGCAGTTAGAGATTACAGAAAAATATCTATAACTTTCTCAATAAACATATCGCTCCTACGGAGCTAATTTGATGTTGAGACGATAAATCTATAAACATCTCGCCCTTACAGGGCTGAATATATTTTATAAACTCCGTTAGGAGTGATATATTTGTAGACTTTTTGAAATTTGATTTGTAATTTTGCATTTTGATATTTAATATTTGATATTTATTTGTTGTCTCCCCCAAATCCTATTTTGCAGAACCCTATTCTTACTCCTCAAGATAAAAGGCATCTTTTATTAATTCAATTTTAGGTTTTTGGTTTGGCCGCCAGGTGATAGCCACAATATCAAATCGACAATCAATATCCTGTAAATTTTTCTTTGCAAGATATTCTAAGGCGACTTTACCCATCTGTCTTTGTTTACGAATATCAACGGCTTCTTGCGGTAGTCCAAATTCTTCACCTCGACGCGTTTTTACTTCAATAAATGCTAAAACCTCCTGATTTTTAGCAATAATATCAATTTCCCCGGAGCGGGTTTTATAATTCTGTTCTAATATTTTGTATCGATGTCGTTTTAAATGTTTTAAAGCTAACGCCTCTCCTTTTTCTCCTAATTCAATTCTTTGTTTGGACATAGGGATATTAAAACCTCATAAAAAAACCTTTAATTTCGTGAAGCCCTCTTACACATAGATTTAATTGGTTCAAAAGATTTTCGGTGTATCGGACAAATACCATATTTTTTAATTGATTCAATATGTAAAGAAGTTCCATAGCCTTTATGTTTAGCAAAGCCATATTGCGGGAATTCTTTATCATATTCAATCATCATTCTATCTCTTATTACTTTGGCTAATATTGATGCAGATTGAATGGAAATACTCAATTGGTCGCCCCGAATGATAGGTTTTTGTGGAATGTCTATAGAAGGAATTTTTAGTCCATCGACAAGTAAGAAATGTGGTTTTGACTTCAAAGAATCTATCGCCTTTTTCATCGCCAGGTGAGTTGCTCGTAAAATATTAATCTCATCTATTATCTCTTCATTGACAATACCTATTCCCCAATCAATAACTACATCAGAAATAGTCTTAAATAATCTTTCTCGTTGTTTGGGGGATAATTTTTTAGAATCATTTATGCCCGGTATTTTAGCCTCTTCTGGTAAAATTGCTACCGCGGCTACTACCGGGCCCGCTAATGGCCCTCTACCAACCTCATCTATTCCACCTATTAATTCATAACCTAAAGAAGATGCCTCTTCTTCATATAGGCAAAGTTTTTTAAAGGGATAATTTTCATATTTTGATGGGGCCATTGTATCGCCTCCTTATTCAAAGTAAGCGTTTCAGGTATGGTAAGAAAAGGATGAAATATTAGTATTTTAACAATCAATTAGTCAACCATCAAACCATCAATTATTAAAATTTTACCACACCTTCCTTAAAAAGTCAAGAGGCTGACCGAGAATTTTTTAAAAAATATCCACCTGTGCGGTTAAATGTAAAATGGATAATGTAAAATGAGAAATGTAAAATGAAAATGTATAACTGAAAGGTAATGCGTCTTGCGAAGTCCTAAAATTTGGTGGTGTCTGAAAATAACTCTAATAGTGAAATCTATGCAGATTTGGTGTCCAAAAGGGATTTCCTCCAAAGAGCAAAATGCAAAACTCGTTTATAGTTTATAGTTTATGGTTTATAGTTTATAGTTTATAGTCTATAGTCCTTCAACTATCTACTATAAACTATCTTTGCCAAAGTTCAGTAAAATTATCTCTTTCCTTTCAGCGTTAAAATACTTGAAGCAAAGATATTACCAAATTCCTCCAACTCTTTGAGAAACCCTGCTACTTCCTCTTTGAAA
>JBFLYA010000053.1 GCA_040757115.1 bacterium
CTTTGTGAGCCGCAGGTTCATGAGTGTTTCTCATCAAGTCCATATCTCTTATTAGCCCATTCCTGCTGGTCTTTATTTAGACAATCCCAGCAGGTAACGCTAAGAGATAAGGTATGGTCTATTCCAAACAGTGCCCTTTCTACAAGTATCTTTCTCTTGCACTTAGGGCATTCTAAAATACTTCCCCTTACTGGAAACTCCATATCTTCCTCTTTATTTTCTTTTCCCTCCATTTTATCACCACCAATGTAGCAAATTTATCAATTAGCTCATATCCACTCAAAACATTGTGGGAAAGCGGTATTTCTTATCCACGGATTTCACAGATTATTTATTAAAGAATCGGCTAAAGCTTTCTTACATACTCAATAATCTCATTAGTTGCCATTATGTCCCCAAGTGCCATAATATGAATACCAGATAGTCCCTCTGAGCCATAAATTTCTTTCACAGACTCTTTAGCTATCTCTACTCCCTTCACACCTGCTTTAAGTTTATCCATTACCTCTTCAGGTATATGAATGCCAGCTACTTTTTCATTCATATACTGAGCCATTTTCAAACCCTTTAGAGGCATAATACCTAAAAGAATAGGTACTCCCAGATTTTTAGCTTTATTTAGAAATTCCTTAGCCTTTCCTACATCATATACTGGTTGGGTTTGAAAAAAATTTGCCCCTGCATCAATTTTTTGTTTCATTCTTTCAATTACCTGCTTCAGATTAAGAGCTTCAGGTGAAGCTACTGCGCTGATAAAGAATTCACTCTGACCTTTAATCGCTTCACCATTATAATCTAATCCTTGATTGAGGTTACTAATCATTTTAATCAACTCGATTGAGGTAAGGTTATATACCGCTTTAGAATCCTTATAAGGACCCTCTTTAGGGGGATCGCCAGTAGTAGCTAAAATATATTTTATCCCCAGGCTGTATGCCCCTAAAAGGTCTGCCTGCATTCCCAAAATACTTCTGTCTCTACAAGTAAAATGAGGGATAACATCCAAATTGGGGAATTCTGATTGGATAAGATGAGCTAATGCAAAAGAATTGATTCTCAGGCGAGCTGAGGCACAATCGATAACATTCAAACCATCAATGGGCAGGTAAGATTTAACATCTTCTAACGATTTGGCTACATCTGTTCCATTGGTTCCCCCAAGTTCGGTGGTAACTACAAACTTCTTTCCTATCTTCTCCTTTAAATGCATTTGACACCTCCTTTTCTTCCAACCCAATCTTAATTAACCATTAACAATTAACCATTTTTCGTCAAATTCAAACATTAAAATTGCTAATTGTTAATTATTGTGGGTAACGATTAAGGTTAAATCAGGGGCTAACCTTAACCTTTTATCCAAGACCTTTCTATTTATTATTATACAAAGTAATCCAAGAAAAGGCAAGGTAAAATAAATGCCTCTTATAAGATAGTATCCATTTTAGCCAACTAACTCCATCAGTTCCTTTGCATTCTTAACCGCATAAGCATCAAAGTCATTATTGAAATAGCAATACACATCCAGTTCTTGTTTCACAAAGTCCTTAATGCTTTCTGCAAAGTAGGCAAGCTCATCCTTTGAGTAATCATAACGATACCAATCACTTATCCCATGAAAACGCAGATAAACAAAATCTGTGGTAGATTCTAAATGGGTGATAAGCTTTGGCGCACTAACAATGCAGTAAGCAATCCCATTTTTCCTTAGCAAATTAAAGGTTGCTTCATCTACCCAGGAATTATCCCGAAATTCTATAGCATAGCGAAAACCAGAGGGAAGTTGAGCGATAAATGCCTCTAATCTTGGGATATCCTTCTTTAAAGAGGGTGGCAATTGATAAAGGATTACCCCTAATTTCTCAGAAAGCCCTTTAATTCGCTCTAAGAAGACCTTGAGGAATTCCCTACAATCCACTAATTTTAGGAGATGGGTAATCCTTCTTGGTGCCTTTAGCGCAAACTGAAATCCGACTGGGCTCCTTTTATACCATCCTTTAATCATTCCCTCAAATGGCAGGCGGTAAAAAGAGGCATTGACCTCTACAGTCTGAAATTTGCTGGCATAGAATGAAAACCTCTCTTTGGAAGGAAGCCCGGAAGGATAAAATCTTCCCTCCCAATGGTTATAACTCCATCCTGAAGTCCCAATAAAAACACAAGTCATGGTTTAAATTAATCCTTTTTTAAAATCCTTTTCTGGTCAATAGTAGCCCATACTTTTTGCTTTCTTGTATGCCGACTGGGCAAGGAATTTGTACCTCCTGTAGGTTTCCCTGGGCTATCGTATTCGTATTATCTGTGCGTTGTTTTCATCCTTATACGCCTACCAGGTCAATCCTTCTAATTCTTTTATTCCTTTCAGCTCGGGGTATTTTTCGTAATCCGGTTCTTTCAAATCTTCTCTATTCAATTCCCCAGGGAGATAATAGCCTGGTTCTTCTTCCTCTTCTGAAGGTAGTCCCCACCAGCAGACATCATTGGTCAACATCACCTTACCATTTCCAAAAAATTCTTTCACCCTCACAAGATACTTGCGCAATGCCTCCCATCTTTCTCTTTCACCTTCTTCCTCTTTTACAAAAAATCTTGGTGGAGACGACCATTTAGCATAATTCATCCCTTTATGTGTAAAGAGTGCCCACTCTGGATAGAATTTATCTATAAAATCTCCACCAAACTTTTTGTTTATCTCTTCTTGCGTTCTATTTGCTAAATTTTCTACCATAATTACAAAATTTACTCCCATTTTTAAATACCTCCCTATACTTTAGACTTCTACAAAATAAGAAAAATCGCCCTTTTACCTTTAAAATGTATTTCATTTACCACACTTTGGCATCCTTTTGTGAACAGATTCGGTTTATCAATAGCCACTTATATACCGGTTTTATCTCAAATTTTTTCATTCCCCTACACATAAGTTCTTTAATCGGTTATATCTTTCTCTGGATAAAAATGGTAAGGCAGAATTATTGTGGAGTAAAGGGTCTGCGATAGGGTCAAATCCAAATTCCCTTACCCCTTTCTCCCATTCCTTTGTGCCAGGGATAGGTGAATATTCTACTAACTTTATCTTAACCCCTAAGTTACGCAGAAAGATAATTCCCGCTTCTACTTCATCTTCATCCTGACCAGGTAAACCACACATAATATACACACCTATATCTTTTTTATTATATCCTGCATTAAGGAGGTTAGTTATTGCCTGCTTAAACTCTAAATTACTTACCTTTCCACCACTTATTTGTTGGCGTCTGGAATTTGTTGTTTCTAAACTTAGTCGAATAGTCTTGAAATTTGCCTTAAAGAGTAAATCTGCTACTTCCCAAGAGATAAATCTAATATGAAGTCCATTTGGGGTATGGAAAAAGCACTTTATTTCTCTTCTTATTATTTCTTCTAATATTAAACAAAGGTGATTTTCAGCATCTACCAGCAAGGCATTATCATAAAAGGCAAAATTCTTTACCCCAAATTTCTTATGCCAATAATTAATCTCTTCCACTACCCCTTGGGGTTGGCGTTGTAAAAATTTTGATTCCAGTAACCAACTGGCACAATAACTACACCTAAAAGGACATCCATAAGAAGTAAGCAGACAAATATATCTTCTTTCCCTCAATAACTCATAAGCGGGATAAGGATATTCAAGGAAGGTTTGAGGGAATTGGCGATAATCACTTCTCTTATTTCCCACGATTTCATCAACTAATCTTAATATTTCTCTCCCTTGTCCATAGCGAATAACATAATCTGCCTCTGAGTATTTTAAGGCATGTTCATAACAAAGGGTGGCATATATCCCTCCCAGGATTATGGGCACATCTTTAAAATAATCTCGTATGATTTCTATTGCCTTAAATACACCAGGATACCAATAGGTCATAATTGAGGTGATTAAGATAGCCTGGGGTGGTGATTTTAAGTTCTTAAGTTCTTTTTTAAACAGAGCAAGAGGGTATCCATATCTTTTGTATTTACGAGGAATATGTTTATAGACTGGAGGTTTTTCTACATCTTCCCAATAGTAGTGTCCACAACCATATAGTTTCTTCTCGGGTTCCTCTGGTAGTTCCGGATGAAAGTGGTCTAAGCAATCAATTAGCTTTACCTTGTAGCCAGCATTTTTAAAAAGGCTTCCTAAATAAAGAAGTCCTAATGGCTTACTCCATAAATCATAAGCAGAAAAATCGTATATCCAGGGATTAATTAACAAAACAACGGTTTCAGATTTCATAATAATTTGCTAAACTCCTTAAAAAATTTAACCCATTTAAATTCTCTAAATTTCAATCAAATATGCAGTAGAACATTACCTTTGCTTTTTCATAGGATGATTGAGCAAGGGATTTTGCCTGTTCTGGATTTCCTTAGGCTTTATTCGGAGTTTATCCTTTATCTTCTCAAGGAGTCGATAATACCTTTTATGGTTTTGAAGACTTCCCCTCTATTTTCTGAAGTTAACTCTAAGATTAAGACATCATCCCTCTTTTTAATTCTCTCCCAAAATGGAAGATTTGCCTTGGGGATTGTCCCCAGGAGAGATTTACCACTATCCAGGGCTTTAAGCACTACTTCTTTAAATCTCTCTGAGCATAATTCCATTTTCCCAATCTCATCAATCACAATAATCTTTTTGTTCTCTATTGCTTCCTCTATTGCCGCTACACCAATCTCATCTAAGTTCGCTACATTTACTCCATAGCTTCCCAGCTTAAATGGTGACTTTAATCCTTTCCTGGCTAATAAACTCCTTCTTCCATCCAGGGTGATAATTTCAAAACCTAGGCGCTTATCTTGGTAAAGGACTTCCTGGGTATAAAATCCACCCCCATCTTTCAAATAAGGGATTAACTCTTTAAAAAGGGTGGTCTTACCTGATTTCGGTTTGCCGGTAATAAAGATGTGTTTCATGTACTTTTTTCTTCTCTATAGCATCTATTAACCAAAAGTCCTCAACAATTTGTTCTGTCATTCCGAACTCGTTTCGGAATCTCTGCAGGGATGCTGAAACAAGTTCAGCATGACAGCACCGCAGGATGAAAACTTTTGACTAAGAACCCCTATATATCTTTCTGATAAGGGTCTGTGGTTACATCCAGTTTGAGGTTTTCAAGATAGAGGTTATACTTAAATAAAATATTCTTCACTGAATTTAGTTCTGCCTCAAGCGAAGCCTTTAATAATTCCTCTATCTCTTGTGCCCGAGAAGTATTAGGTCTTACAATACTTAGGAAGATGGTCTTTTTGTTAGGCTCAATCTTTATGTCTTTTACTATTTCGTGCTTATAATACTCCTCCACATCTTTCTTACTAATCTTTTTGTTTTTCCGGATATATTCAGGTGGAATACGGTCTTTATCTGCATCTAAGGCATCTGCCAATCTTAAGATAGCTGCTAATAATTGGAGTCTTACCTTATAGGAATTACCCGCAAATGTATACTGGGCATCTTGTAGCTCATCCAGGGATTCTTTCTTAGGATGGGCACGACAAATTATGGCAATTTGATTAGCCATAGACTCATCAGAAAGTCCAATTTCTCTCCACTCCTTCATTATCTTCTCATAACTTCTCCTGTTATGTTCTTTTCGCGCTTTTTGCGCTGTTTCTTTATTTTTATAATCCTCACCATTTTCAGGGACAAGTCCAATATCGTGGAGATAGGAAGCTGCCTTAAGTAAGAAGTATTCATATTCATTCAAGAGGTTTTTGTCTTTTACCCCGCACCCCGTAATGCCTCGCCCTTCAGGGCGGGGATGTAGGGGTGCAATTGAAACATCATTAAGAATGCCTCGTCCTTTAGGACGGGGTGCGGGGTTTACTATTTCATCCATTAATTCTTTGACTTTAAGTGAGTGGCTCATCCCATGGCGGTTAAAGGTGCCAAAGTAGTCACAGCTTGCAGGTAAGTATTCCAGTTCTTTTGCAGAATAGCGCTCTATATTTTGTTGGATTTCGGTTAATAAATTGAGTATTGAGTCTTTTGAGATGGCTTCCTGAGGGAGTATAATTCTGCTTTCGCCTGGCTCCTTCTCTACTAATTTCTTAAGGGATTCGTAGGCAGAATTTTTTACATTGTTGTCTTTATCCTTGAGTGCCTCAAGGAGTGCATTGATGACCTTATCATCTGCACGACCTAAATTGCCCAGTGCCTCGGCTGCATTACTACGCACATACCAGTCTTTATCCTTGAGTGCCTCAAGGAGTGCATTGATAACCTTATCATCTGCACAACCTAAGTTGCCCAGTGCCTCGGCTGCATTACTACGCACAAACTCGTGTTTATCCTCTATTGCCTTAAGGAGTGCATTGATGACTTCATCATCTGCATGACCTAATCTGCCCAGTGCCTGGGCTACATTACCACGCACATTCTCTCTTTCATCCTCCAGTGCCTCAAGGAGAGCATTAATGACTTTATCATCTGCACGACCTAAGTTGCCCAGTGCCTTGGCTGCATAAAGACGCACAAGCTTGTATTTACCCTTAAGTACCTCAAGGAGAGCATTAATGACTTTATCATCTGCATGACCTAATCTGCCCAGTGCCTCGGCTGCGTTCTCACGCACATACCCTTCTTCATCCTTAAGTGCCTTAAGGAGTGCATTGATGACCTTTTCATCTACATAACCTAATCTGCCCAGTACCTTGGCTGCATTACTACGCACATGCCATTCTTTTTTATCCTTGAGTTCCTTAAGGTATGCATTGATGAGCTTTTTATCTACACAACCTAATCTCCCCAGTGCCTCAGCTGCATGAAGACGCACATCCGGGTCTTCATCCTTAAGTGCTTCAAGGAGTGCATTGATGAGCTTTTTATCTACACAACCTAATCTGCCCAGTGCCTCGGCTGCATCACTATGCACATTCCAGGCTCCACCTTTATCCTTGAGTGCTTCAAGGATGGCGTTGATAACTTTCTCATTTGCATGACCTAAGTTGCCCAGTGCCTTGACTGCCTCACGACGCACATACCAATCTATATCCTTATCCTTGAGTACCTCAAGGAGAGCATTGATGACTTCATCGTCTGCATGACCTAAGTTGCCCAATGCCTTGACTGCATGAAAATGCACAAACAACGGGTTTCTATCCTTGAGTGCCTCAAGGAAATTGTTAATTATCGCATCTGCCTTCTTTGTTCCAACTAAAGAAGCAAATACCCTCTCAATCTCATCATAGAGAGGGTAAAATTCTGGCTCCTTCCACAACTCCCAAAGGTCATCCAGTATCTTCTTTTCTAACGAGGAATCTATCTCAGGAATATCAGAGAGGCAAAGACCTGCCAAAAGTAGGGGTTGGTGGAAAACATCATAATAGAGTGGTTTTTGTTCTAAGATGAATTCAATAAAATCCTTTGGCTCTTTAAGCTTACCAGCAATAAGTCTTATTACCTCTCTAAACCTTGGATTAAAGAGTATAGGCTCAAGAAGCAAAGCCGGCTCTTCTTTTTCCCTTACAATCCAGCAAGCGGCTAAATATTCCTGAAAGGTAAGGTGGAGGAAGATATATTGCCCTTCGCCAAGTGAACATAAAAGACCACTCTTTTCTCTAATCTCTTTTAATACATCATCGGCATTGTAATCCTCTTTCTTATTCATTAGAAAGGTTTTTATAATCTCCCTTAAATCAGCCTCTTCAAATATCTCTTTTTTCTCAAGGAAATAAGAGGCTATCTTTTCTAACACACTTTCTTTAATAGAAAGGGGAATCTTGGGTTCTCTCAAATTCAGCAAATTATGGACTGCCTTTTTATATAACTCAATCCGGCCAGCAGGTAGCTTGAGGTTTTGTCTGTTAAAGACAAAGCAGAGTATCTGTAAAAGCAATGGGTTCTTAGAAAGGGGAATCATCTGGGGTGTCTTCTCTAAGGCAGAGAGAAAGCTAGATTCATCCTTAAGATAATCCTCTGCATAAGAGGAGATATTTTCTTTATTTAAAGGCATTACCTCATAATGTTGCCAGCCTGACAATTCATTATTGTATCCGGCAATTCGGGTGGTTACTAAAAGAGGGCAGTTTCTATACTCCCCAGAGCTTGTGTTTTGCAAGGCTTGGATGATAGATTGCCTATTCTGGGTTACCTCATCCAAGCCATCACAAAGGATGATACATCTACCCTTCTTAAGCCAATCTTTTATTAAGGATTCAATCTCCTCTTCAAAACCGCTGTTTTTTAAGGCATATTTCGCATAATACCCAGGAAGGGAATCTCCTTTATCTGCCCAATCCTTCAAATCTATCAATAGAGGAATCAAATCCTGTTTTATTTTACGCTCTCTCTTGTTGGTGACTAAAGAATAGGCGATATAGTGAGTAAGGGTAGTCTTTCCTGAGCCTGGGTCTCCCTTGACTACAATCTTCTTATTTTGGATGGCTTTCCAGATGTCTACGACCACTAAAGAATGTCTTTCGGAAGAAGAGTGTATCTCTCGCCATACCTTGAAATCTACATCCTCGCCTAATTCTTTAGATTCTAATAGCTCTCTCTTGGTAGGCTTTTCTTCTCTTTCTTGGCCTAATTGGAGGGGGATATAATTCTCCATCGTCAAGCTGATATTTTCATCAAGGCAAGGTATAGTCTTGTATTTATCCCTGATGAACTGGCAATATCTGGGGGTTAATTTTTCCATTCTTTTAGATGGTTTTTTATCTTCTTTGTGAATATGCACATCCCTACCTGCCTGAATAACCTCAATATTCTGACTATGGCTAATTTCTATCTTTTGCTTTTTCATCAAACCTTACCCTTGGTAAGAAAATCATCAATCTTATCCCATCAACCATTTTGTAAGGGGAATAAGGTTAATCCAAAAACCTTTAAATTCTTCTTTTGCCTCTACATCCCAGGTAATTACAGTTAAGTTTTTGCAATTTAATCTTTCAGCTCCCAGAATTAAAGATTTAAACTCCCTTTCTTTTGTTTTAATCTCTTCTATTTTATAACAGACCTGGATTAACTCTTCTATCTTTGTCTTTTCTTTTAGAACAAAATCTATCTCTTTCCCCCTTGCATCTTTGTAATAATAGAACTCAATCAATGGTCTTTCATTCTGTCTTCTTAATAGCTCTAAAAACACACAATTTTCCATTAATCTTCCGATGTCTTCCTGGAATCGGACAACCTTTGAGATGCCTGTGTCGCAGAGATAGACCTTTTTCGGCCAGGCTTCTTTCTCATATATCTTTTCTGAATACCTCAAGAGAAAGAATACACTTACTGAATCTTGAATCTTTTCGCAATAATCATATAAGGTATTTTTTCCAATCCTCTTTCCTTGTGATTTTAAGAAGCTAAAGATTTTATTTATGCTGATTTCACAAGAAAGATTTTGGGCAAAGAATGAAAGGAGGAATCTTGCCAGAGCGATATTTTTTAATTTATGCCTTTCCACCAGGTCACGGAAAAGGATGAGTTCATAAAACTCTTTTAATATCCGCTCCTTCTCTTTTTCTTTAATTATCTCTGGGAAACCTCCAAATTCTAAATATCTTCGCAATTTACCCCTTATTTCTGCTCTTTCCTCCTTTGAAAGAGAGCCTACTAAAGAAATTCCTTCTGCTCTTAAAAATTCAGAAAAACTAAAAGGAAGAAGCAAATATCTGAATGTCCTTCCCCTTAAAGAGGTAGCAATTTCATAAGCCAGTAGTTTTGAAGAAGAGCCGGTAATAAAGATTTTGTATCTTTGGGTATCCAGGATTTCTCTTACCGCAAGTTCCCAATTTTGAATATTTTGAATCTCATCAAAGAATAAATACTTTGGTTCTCTTGCGGTAAGTTCTTTATAAGTTCTTATTAAATCCCTTATTTCCTTGAAATTGACATCTGTTAATCTTGTATCTTCAAAGTTTAGATAAAGGGCTTCTTCTTTCTTGTCTTTCATTAACTGATAGAAGTAATATGTTTTTCCTGCCCTTCTTGGTCCGATGATAGAGATTATTCTTTCTGTTTCTGTTATCATTAGCTCCCTTTCTATCAAAGGCGGAATAGGTCTTTTGGTATATTCTAAGATGTAATCTTCAACCAACTCCCGATTCATAGGCTCTCTCCTTAAAGACAATTTTGTATATTTTTTTCTTTCCTGTTGAGATAATTTTAACAGAACTTGACAAAAAAGTCAAGGATTTTTCTAACCGTTCAGGCTATATATCAAAAGTGTAAGAAAGGGGATAAGGAGATAAGAGTGATATGGAGATAAGATAATAGAATATAGATTGAAATTTATAGAAATAGGTAGAAATTGATTGTGGAAAACAACAAATTTCCATAAATTTCTATTAGTTTCTATGTAACTGCTCATCATCAAGTGGCAATCTGCACCTTACAGCTTCAACAGCCACATAATATCTAAAGAACCGTTTTTTATGGCGAAGGGCCACATGGACAACAAACTGTACTTGCCTTTCCAATCATTTCTGCCAAGGAGGGCAGCCTGTATTCTCCAGAAAGTCTATTAATTTCAATTTTTTTAATAATATCTCCCTATCTCCTTAATCTCCACATCTCCTTTTGTTACACCACCTGAACGCTTACAAGTCCAGATATAGGAAAGTATAACATACCACGAATTTCACGAATTGGACGAATAAAAATGTGTCTAAGTGTCTGGTAGTCTGTAACCCAGACACCCAGATATCAGCCTACCTGAACGGTTACTCATTTTGACATTAGCTTGGTAGCCCAGGATTCTATCCTGGGTTGTCCATCCCCCATTTCTATCCGCCAACATAGAATGTTGGGCTACACTTTTTCTATTCCCACAAATCAACACGGATTCAGATTTCGCAGTAGTTGCTCAGCCTCAACCCTGGGCCAGTGGTAGTGCATCTGGCTGGCTTTTTGGTAAGTGGATTGGGCGAAAATTTTGGTCTGGTCAAGATCATTTAACCCCAGATATGCCTTAGCTAAGATTAGCTCTGCATCGGGTTCGTAGAGTAAAAAGCCTGTGCGAGCACATAGCTTCAGGACTTGGTTTGCCTGAGAGATAGCCTCTTTATATCTTTTCATATCCAACCACAACCTGCTCAACTCAAGCAAGGTTTCGATTTCAAGAAAAGGCATGCCAACCTTTCTTGCAATCTCAAGGGCTTGCTGAAGATGGACCTCAGCATCCTTGCGGTTTCCCTTTATCCTTTCAATGGTACCAAGGCAGCGGTGACATTGCGATATCTGAGCCGGCCAATTATTCCTCTGGCAGACCTCAAGGTTTGCTTTGGTAAGTTCAAAAGCCTCATCAATCTGCTTGATTGAGATTAGAAAATCAGCATAGAAAATTCCCCATCCACTGTAAAGCCGATACCCACTGAGCTTTCCTTCAAGCTCATCTGCCTGCCAAAACCCCTTTTCTGCTTCCTCATTCTTGCCCGCAAGATGGAGTATCCAGGCAAGATAGGCTTTTGAAACCACAATATACTGCTCAGAACCGGCCTTCTCTGCTGCATCATGTGCCTTTTTGGCACTCTCATCTGCCTCCTTGAGCCTGCCTACTCGAAACTGGAGGTCAGCCAAGTTTCGATAACCTGTAGAGGCGTTTTTCCAGTCTTTGTCTTCGATTTGCATATTTGTCTTTCGAACGAAAAGCTCCTCTGCCTCTTTTGGCCGGCCTGTAGCAAGAAGAGATAGTCCGGCTTCATTGAACAGCCAGCCTTGGTCGCTCTTCTTGCTTACCAGCGGCATCTGTGAAAGGTTTCCGTCCGGAAAGAAAGTTCTGGCAAGGAATAGATTGGTTTCCCAGGCGCCAAGTTTATGGATAATAAATAGTTCCTCCCTTCTGTATATTTTCTCCCAATAGACATCTTTCCGCACCTCATCATAAAACCTGGCAGAACATCCATGATATACCTGCTCAAACAATGGCTGCATTTCTTCTAAGGTTTCTGGCTTATCTTTTGCTATTTTTCCAAAGTATTCATAGATTGCTTTGTGGGTTAGCTTCTTTTCCTTTTCATCAAATATCGCCTCAAAGTAGCCCTTAATCAAAGGATGGGTAGTATAGGTATTATCAGAGCCTTTGGTAATAAGCCTTCTTTGGCAAAGGTTATCTACCATTCTCTGGAAATAAAAATCTACCCTGGTTTGGAATATCTCCTTAAACTCCCTTTCCGAGACTGCACCCCTAAACAGGGAGAATATCTTCATAAATCTCCTTTGTTCTTCATTTAATTGCTTATCATACCACCGCAGGATTCTATGTGCCTTACCCCCTGCCTCCTGGTCTGAATAGAAGGGCGGTATTTCCTTTGCTCTCTTAATATCACCCCCAGGGCCTAAATAATTTGCCAGGAGAACAAGGCTCAGGGTATGGCCCTTAAATTCTTTCCAGATGTCATCTATCTCATCCTCTGTTCCTCTTACCCCAATTCTTTGAAACAATAGCCGGGTATCCTCTTTTGATAATTCCTCTATCTCAAGCCTTTGATAACTTGGGTAATTCTTGATGTCAGTCAAAGGGAACCTTGTAGTTATCAGGCACAAGCCTCTAAAATCTGCATCAGCAATGTATTTGAGTAAGTCAGTAAACTCTGGGTGTTGCAGATTACCAAATTCTTCGCCGGTTTGTGATTTTTGCATCTCCTCCAGACCATCCAGGATAATGAGATATTCCCTTTCCAAAAGAAGCTCTTTTATTTTATCGGTCTTCTGCCAGGAGGTCTTGTAGTCATCAAGCTTAAATCTATCCTGGGAGAGATAGGTAAATAATGCGCTAAGAAAACGCTCAAGATAAGGGTTGCGATAAAACCCCCACCAGAATATGCCATCAGGCTGGATGTTGTTTTCTTTCAGGGAATCAAACCATTTTCTTACCAATGCCGATTTTCCTACCCCACCCCAGCCGACTAATGCCCCAATCTTTACATCCGGTGATTTATACCATTTTGTAATGGTTGTAAGCATCTTTTTCCTACCCACAAAATTCGGCTCGGGTGGGATTTGATTGTGCAGGCTGAGTAGGAGTATTCCAGGCGCTTTCCTTATCCGTTCTTCAAGTGGCAGCCCCTGAGCACAAAGATTAACCCATCTCTCCTTATACATTTTAAGCTGTCTGGGTGTATACATCGTTCGTATCCGATGTATTTTTGCATGGCAGGTTGGGCAGACGACCATAAGGTTCTCTTCGGTGTTGGGTCCTTTTTCACTTATGGGCACAATGTGGTGAATATCGGTAAGATTCTCATGTTGAGGACAGAGACAGCAGCGGTGCATTGCCTCAACCGATAGCCTATCTTTTATATCTTCAGGAATAGCTTTGCGTTGGTGTGCCATCTTATATCATTAACTCTCCTCTAAAAGCCATTTCCATAATGGAATATAGTTTATTTTTTTATCCTCAACATCCTCTTCTGCCTCATAATCTTCTGTGATAACGAAGCCTTGTTTGAGATTCAACTCCTTCATAGCCTTAAGCAGTGCTGAAACCTCCCTCTTTCTTGTCCTGGGGCTGTTCACATCCCAGCAGACCTAAATGAGCTCTTTTGGCTTAAAATCCTCCTTCACCACAAAATCCACTTCCCTGTGATGCACATCCTTCCAGTAATAAAGCTCTAAGTTAGGCTTTGCACATCTCCTTCTTTCTAACTCCAAAAAGACAAGATTCTCTGCAAGCCTGCCTAAGTTTTCTGAGAATCTGAAGCCGATGGTGTTGGCAAGACCTATATCTATGGCATAGACCTTCCTGGGGCTCTTCTCCTGCTCTTTAACCCTGAAGGAGAACCTTTTGAGGAAATACAGGATATAGGCCTCTCTCAAATAACCAGAGAATCTCTCAATGGTGTCTGCTGATACTTTTAAGAATTTTTCTAAGGAACTAAAGGTTGTAAGGGAAGATATGTTGCTCAGGTAGAACCTGGTGAGGCTCATCAGCTCCTCTCCCTTCCTTATCCTGAACCTCTTTATGATATCCCTGTTTAATATATCCTCAAAAAGCTTAAGCAGAATCTCTCTTCTTTCTTTGGCAAGGACCACCTCAGGGAATGAGCCAGACTCTAAGCACTCCCTTTGTAATCTCTTTATGTTGGTCTCTTGATTTATGAGGTCAAGTCTGTCTTTGAGATTGATACCGCAAAATGTAAGATACTCTCTGAAGGAGAGAGGAAATAATGTGAGGTCCAGATGCCTTCCAGTGAGTAGAGTAGCCAATTCTGTACTCAGCAGTTTTGCGTTTGAGCCTGATATGATAAGTTGTGCTTTATTCAACTCATGAACTGTTCTCACCCACTTTTCCCATTCCTTTGCCTCCTGAACCTCATCTAAGAAGAGATAGGGTCTCTGCTTTGGGTTTAGGAACTCCAAATAGACTTCGTATATCTTCTGCAAGTTTTTGGCATCCAACCCAGTGAATCTTGGGTCTTCAAGGTTGACAAATAGTATCCTGTTCTTCTCCACACCCTCTTTGATCAAGGACTTGGCCAATTGCCTCATCATAAAAGACTTTCCACTCCTCCTTGCACCAGTAATCACGATGATATGGGAGGTGGTGAGGAAGCCTTTGAGCCTGTTGAGGTAGTGAGGCCTTTCGTATCCTGTGGCTAAATCCTTCTTCCAGAAGTTCCAGTCTTCTAATACCCTGATTATCTCATTTTTCTCCATTTTGTTTTCCTTTATCTGGTAAAATTGATAAATTTTACCTAATATATTATAGCATAACCTCGATTTTGTGTCAAGACCTTCTACTTCCTTATCTATGATTCAGACACTGGACATCAGACACAAGACTATAGATTCTATTTATGCAGGAAATTAGTGACATTTGGGAAACCATCCTCAAAACTTCACTCCCTGAATTTTTCCACCTGTGCGGTTAGATTAACCTCCCTCACATCTTTTAAAACCACGAACGACCCACAAGTGGGTACCCCGGAAGGGGATGAAGAATTATAAACCAAATCGTAACTATTCAGCCACAGATGGACACGGATGAAACACGGAAAAATCTGTGAGGCGTGTCCGAGATCCGTGTCTGTAATTAGGCTGAAGGGTTTTTCTCCTCTATCCTTCTTGATTTTCTGCCAGTGTAGGGAATTTCCACCCCCTAACCCCCGCCAGCGGGGGACAACCCACCCCCTATCCCGCCAACGGGGGACAACCCGCCTCTAACCTCTGTCTTCTGTCCTCTGCCTTCTGTCCTCTGCTATTTATCTGTGCCAATCCGTGTTAATCAGTGGCTGAATAGTTACTATTTTTTTATCTTTTCTCTTGCCTCTTTGAGCCAATCTTTGCCGTATTTAGCCTCAAACAATTTTTCTATTAGCTTTCTTTCTACCGCCTCAAGCCGTTCAAGTCTTTTTAGTGCTTTCAATGGCTCGTCTCTTTCTAAATATCCTCCTATTTCATTTGCCACAAAGAAGATGTTAAGCCTCATCCAGAGCTTTTCCCAATTTAGCTCCTTAAGCATATCTTTCAATATAATAGCCTCTTCATATCGGCTTTTAGAAAACAGGTCTTTAAGAAGAAGGATGAATGCCTCATCTATGTCATCGGAAGGTATCTCCATAGCCCTTATCTCTCCTAATCTCTTCTTTACTAAACCATAATTCTTACTCTCAAGTTGAAACTCTATGGAATAGAAAGATTTCTGAGGTTTCAGCCTTATTCCTTCTTTATAAGCCGCAAAGCCTTCTTCATAACGACCAAGCTTATCAAGTATCTCTCCTTTGTTATACCACGCTACAGCATCATCAGGCTTTAATTCTATTGCCTTCTCAAAGGCGGCAAGTGCTTCTTCATAACGACCAAGCTTATCAAGTATACATCCTTTGTTATACCACGCTATAGCCTCATCAGGCTCTAATTCTATTGCCTTCTCATAGGCGGCAAGTGCTTCTTCATAACGACCAAGTTCACCAAGTGCATATCCTTTCCTCCACCACGCCAAGGCATCATCAGGTTTTAATTCTATTGCCTTCTCAATTGCTACAAGTGCTTCTTCATAACGACCAAGTTCACCAAGTGCATATCCTTTCCTACGCCACGCCAAGACATCATCAGGCTTTAATTCTATTGCCTTTTCAAAGGCTACAAGTGCTTCTTCATAACGACCAAGTTCACCAAGTATCCATCCTTTGTTATACCACATCCAGGCACAATCAGACTTTAATTTTATTGCCTTCTCAATTGCTACAAATGCTTCTTCATAACGACCAAGATTACCAAGTATACATCCCTTGTTATTCCACGCGAAGGCATCATCAGGCTTTAATTCTATTGCCTTCTCATAGGCTGCAAGTTCTTCTTCATAACGACCAAGTTTACCAAGTATCCATCCTTTGTTATTCCACGCTTCAGCCATATCAGGTTTTAATTCTATTGCCTTCTCAGTTGCTACCAATGCTTCTTCATAACGACCAAGTTCACCAAGTGCATATCCTTTCCCACGCCACGCCCAGGCATCATCAGGCTCTAATTCTATTGCCTTCTCATAGGCGGTAAGTGCTTCTTCATAACGACCAAGTGTACCAAGTTCAACTCCCTTATCAACCCATTCCTTAGCCAAATCAGGTCTTTCCTTATCTCGCTCAATTTCATAAGAAAGAGGTTCAAGAAATGGCTTTTCAATAATAAACCTCTCCTTTAATCTGATTGCTTGCTCATAAAGCCCTACCAGTTCACCTGGCACCTTTTTCTTAAGCCCAATTAATTCATCATGACTAAAGATATGGGCAAATAAAGGGATGACAAATGACCATTTCTCTTGCCAGGAGCCACCCTTTCTCCATTTATACCAGATAGAAAAAAGTGGTTCAGAGAGGATATAGAATCTTTCCTTCCCTGTGCTTTCTGTAGCACTCCTTAGCCAACCCTTCTTTATCAGCCGCAAGATGTAAGTGGAAACCTCGGCTAAACTAAAGGAGGTCTTCTCTTCAATCTCTTTAGGTTGCAAGGATTGCTCGGATTCGGCAAATAACTCTATTATCTTTCTTTCCTTTGGAGGTAAAATCCACAAAGCCTCTCTGTAGATTAAGGTGAGCTTCTCAAATATCTCCTGCATAAATCCAAAAGAAGACCGCCATCTAATCTCTGCGGATTTTTCATCATCTATCCTTCCACATTCAGAGAGAACAATCTCAAAGAGGGGAAAGATCATTCTTGGCAGTCCTCCTGAAAGATAAGAGATTGCCTGGAAGATTCTTATTCTTCTCTCACCCTGGGGAGAACGAAGATATTTAATTAGCCGGGGAGACTCTTTGGCATAAAACTCTTGAATCCTTGAGATGAGCTCAAAAGACTCACTATCGCTGAACCTACTAATCTCATGTTTTTTAAAATAGCCATAAATAGAAGAATCCCTTTTGCCAAGAATTTCAATAAAGGTTGCTGATGTAGCCAATAGTTTAAGGCTCTTTGAACGGGGCAGGAGAGAAAGGAAGTTATCTACCTCGTTTTTTTCAAAGGAGTCAATCAACCGATCAAGATTCTCTACCATTATTATCGTTCTTTTCCTGAATCTATCTCTTATCTCCTCAAATACACTTTTTGCTCGATTGAATCGCTTATCTTTATTCTCACCCTCTTCAACCCATTTAATCTTACTATTGACAAATTCGTGAATTTTTTCATCTTGTATCGTCCTTCCGGGTATATTGATAATCACCTCAAGGGCTCTTTGGAGTATTTCCGCCACATTTCTTGCGCCAAAGAGCTCCTCTGGAAGCAGGATAGGGAAATAGTGTTTTGAGAGGGATGTATCTTCTTTTATCCGATGAAAGATTATAGAAAGGAGGAAGGTTTTTCCTATCCCGGCTGGACCATAAAAGAGGTGGGACTGAAGGTATCTATCCGACTCTATCTCCTCTTTTAATTCTTTGATTATATCCTCTACATAATCCTTTCTTTCTCTTCCTACAAAGATAGACTCTAAATCTTCGGCTCGTTCAACCGCAGGATGAAAGCGACTTATCAAGATCTCGCTCATTTTGCAGGAAACCTCCTCCAGAAGTCCCTTAATAATTTTGATTTAAAAGAGTATTTGCCATTTTTCTCTTCTATCAAGAGGTCATCTATAAGCCATTGAATCATATTTTCAAACTCCTCTTGTTCAAGACCAGTCTTTTCTTTAAAAATCTTCTTTGCCATCCCTTTTTCTATCTCTTCTTTAGCCATTTCAGAAAGCATAGCATAACCTGCCGATGACAATCTTCCAGGATACCTTCTGGGTAAATCCTGAAAGTCTCTTAAAAGATTCCAGCCCTCTTTACCTATTAACCTTTCATATATCTCTTCAGGGCATACATCTTTTTTCTCTCTATATACCTCATTCCACACATAGACAAAGATATGAATAAAGTAAGGCACATAGGTTTCAAGGAGATTACATATTTCTTCAATCTCTCCCTTTTTTGGGATTATCTGTGAATTGTAAGCAAGTTCTTCAAGGAGTAGATTTGCATCCTGTCTTTCAAGCAAAGGAAGATCAATCTTTTCAAAATTAGAAAGGGTTTGCCCAGCAATTCTATCCTCTGCTTCACTACTTGCCGTAATGAATCTTATATTAGAAAGATTAAAGAACCGGTCAAAATTTAGAGGTTCATTATTATTTTTAAGATTTCTTAAGAATTCAGCAAACTCGTCAACCAGGAGTAAGTAGTGTTTATCTTGAGGGAAAAGAGAAGGTAGTATACTCTCTAACCCCTCTTTTGATGTCTTTTCAATTTCTTCCCTTTGTTTTTGACGTTCAAGGGAATTGCCCTTTTTTATTTCGTATCCAATTGCCCCTAAGAATGCTCTCACATCTTGCAGATTTCTTGCCTGGATGAAGAGGGGTTGATAAGGTTGGGGTGGTCTTTCAAAGATGGCATTAAGTATTGAGGTCTTTCCATAACACCTTGGAGCACGGAGAGAAATATGCCTTTCTTTAAGCAATTCCAATATTTCCAAAATCAAATTTTCCCTGCCTACAAGTTCATCAAAGGGAAGAAGGGTTCTTAGGCGAATAAGGAAGGTAGGAATTCTATTCTTTGTAAAGAGCCATTCAAGATGCCTTCTAAATCTCTCTTCATTAAAACTTCCATCTTTATAGGCATATTCTACAATATCTTTTACCTCTTGAGCCTCCTTACTGGTAGATGAGGTGGTAGTAAGTTCTAAAGAATGCTTTTGGGCAAGTTCCTTAGCCGTATTAAGGAGAAGAAAGTAAAGGTCTAAAATTTTTGTGTCGTTGACTTCCTTTCTTTCATTTATAATTCCCAAAGAGAATCCTTTGTCTTTGTTTGAGAATTCAAGAAGATATTTATAAGTTTTCATGTTGGTTTTGTTCCTTTATGTACTTCTTCCAGGTCTTATCAGCAAATTCGTCAGCAATCATCAGTAATCCGCTTAAGGCATGAAAACGGTCCTGGATGGATTTAATCTCTGGGTGGTTTACATTTTTCCTTATTTCTTCATAAATTATGTGCTGTTTAATATCCCACGCCTCTTGCAGTGAAGTCATAATCTGGACCTCAAGATAATACACCTTTTCATCCCTTTTCATCTTAAAATACTCATGGATAGCCCGATGTGCCCCTTTTTCAAAACTCAAACCTGCTTCAATTCTTTTATCTTTTCTCTTATCTTCACAGTATTCAAAAGGGACAGGGTCAAAATCAGACTTATTCTTTAACTTTTCATCTATTTTCTCCATATCCGAGTTATAATTACATAGAATACGGCAGCGGGCAATATCGTCAAGCTTTAAGATACAATCTTCGATAAATCCTTTTAGATTTGATGCAGAAGGCTTTTTCTTTATAGTTTTATTAATCTTTTCAACAATAGAGGAAGAGGATTTAAGCCTATTTTTATTCTCTATATCTATCCAATAGGCTTTTCTTCCATATTGAAAAAAGATTTTGTCATTCTCTTGGGTTATAAAATCAAAAAGTTTTTTTATAAAATTGTCATAGAAGATTTCCCAGGTACTTCTTAAATCCTGAATAATTTTAATAGTGTCGTTGTTTAGTTCAGGCATTTTTGTTTCCTATATAATTAGAATTATACCACAGTATTAAATTTTTGTCAACTAAAATTTTAATCAACAAATTTGTTAGTCAACAAATTTGTTAGTTAACAAATTTGTTAAGAATGAACTGTTCTCCCCTCCCTCTTGATAGCCTTTCAAAAAGGTTCTGCTGTTGGAGAGTCAAAAAGAGTAGCTATCTCTTGAGAAGGAAGTTACAGAGGATGAAGAGAGGTGGTGTCGAATTTCAATAAAGATCAGGAAACCCCAACAAGTTGATCAAGATGAGAATAATGTGTAACCGTTCAGCCACAGAGGCACAGAGTTCACAGAGAATTAGAGAAATTAGCCACAAATGGACACGAATTAACCTGTGACATTCGATAAATGTAGTGCGAACCTTATGGTTTTTGCAAAATTAACT